>JAEZKH010000036.1 GCA_023415515.1 Actinomycetes bacterium | reverse complement strand
TTGTGTATAAGAGACATGTCCAGTAGCACCGGCGAATTGGGTTCGAGCGTACCGACGTTGGCGACGAGGACGTGGTAAGTCGTGGCGTCGTCTCCCCGCCCCACGGTCCCCGGCAGAGGTAGAGAATTCAGGCCCGCGAACGAGCATCCCGTTGCCGCCATGACGACACACGATGCGATCACGAGCAGGCGACGTAGCGACTTCGTGACGGTCATGACGGTGCCCCTTCGGCCGGCGGCGCCTCCGCCGGAAGCAGCATGTCCTGCAGGTTCTTCGGCGCGGGAGGCGGTGCGGCGGGAACTCCCGGCGGGACCGGCGCTCCGGGGTACAGCGCCGGTTGCGGAGCAGCGGGAAGGCCGTTCGGGGTGTAGGCCCCGGCGGGCTCGGGCGCATCGCCCCAGCCGGGAGGCGGTGGCACGTCACCCGAACCGGTGAATGCGGACACCGCGGGTGAGATCTCCGGCGGCAGTGGGCTGCCACCCGTTCCACCTGGCGCCAGGTTCGGATCGGAGTAGACCAGGTTTTCCGGACTCGGCGACTTCTGCAGGTAGGCGTTGAACGGCATGGGCAGATAGTTGAAGTTCAGCAATCGCAGCGCGGGTCCCAGATACTGCTCGCACAGTTTGGCCGTCTCCGGGGCCGTCGCGTTCTTGACCGCCGCAATCGACGAACACACCAGTTGCACGGGGTTGGCGAAGTTGGACAGCGCGAATCCGCCGATCATGGTGCCCGTATCGGGGTTGTAGATGTTGTACCCGTTGCCGATGGCGTTCGGCGCCACGTGGAGGACGTTTTCCAGCGCTGTTCGGTTATCGGCGAGGTTCTGAGTCACGTTGGCCAGTCGTTGCACCTGCTCGCTGGCTTGATCTCTGGTCCCGGCGATGAATCGCTTCACCTCGCCGACCGCTTCCGCAAGGTTCGTGAGTGCGGCATCGAGATCTGACCTGGAGCCATCGATCACGCTGCTCACGGTGGCGAGGCGATCCTGGAATTGCACGATCTGAGTGTTGCTGTCGCGCAGGGCCGTAACGAACGTTTGCAGGCTCTTGATGATGTCGACGACGTTGCCGCTGCCGTCGGCCAGGATGCGCGCCACCTGAGACAGTTGAGTGATCGATTCGCGCAGCTTATCGCCGTTGCCGTTCATCGCATTGGCTGCGCTGTCGATGAACCGCGCGACCGACGTTTGGGATACTCCCTTGTCTGGACCCAAATCTGTTGCCAGCCGCATGAGTTGGTCCTTGACTTGGTCCCACTCGACAGGCACGGCGGTGCGATCGACCCCGATCACCGCTCCATCCGGCATCGTCGGACCGCTGGTTTCGTAGGCGGGTGCCAACTGCACATAGCGAGCGGCCACAAGATTCTGCGCGACGATGACGGCCTTCGCCTCGGCGGGGACGGGAACATTCCGGTCGACCGCGAGCGTGATTCGTGCCTGCGCACCGTCGGGCTCGATGGCCGTGATGGTGCCCACTTTCACCCCTGACACCCGAACATCGTCACCGGGATAGATCGCGGTCGCGGACGTGAAGTATGCGGTGATGGTCTTCGGGCTGAAGAATGCCTGGCGGACGAGGACGAACGAGCCCGCCACCGCGAGGACCGTCAGCACGATCAACAGCGCAGCGCTGAGCTGCCTCCGCCGGTTCACCGCGTTCCTCCGGGAATTCCGTTGTACGGGAACGGGAATTCGGCTCGTGGACCTGCGTTGTCGGGTGGTTGCCCTGCATTGACGCCGCGCCGGAATCCGAAGGCATAGTCGAGGAAGGGTTGCAGCGCCTGCCCAGGTATCAGGTTTCCGACGAACGCGTTGTAGTAGAACCCGTTGTTGACCGCCTCGCCCTGCGTGACTTGGTATTTGGCGAGTCCGGACAGCGCTTTGGCGATGTTGTCGCGATTGCGCTCGAGCATGTCGTAGACCGAGTTCAGCTTTTCGAGGGTCGGCGCGAGTTCCTGTTCGTTGTCGTGGACGAGGCCGGTCAGTTGTTGGGCGACCGCGGAGGTGTTGGCCAAGAGGTTGACGATCGCCGTTCGCCTCTCCTGGAGCACGCCCATGAAGTCGTTGGCGTTGAGGATGAGGGTGTTGAGCTGTTGGCTGCGCTCGGACAGGACACCTGTGACGTCGGCTGCGCTCTTGAGGAGGTTGGCGAGCGTCTCGTCTCGTCCGTTAACAGATCGGGACAGCCGGCTGATCCCGTCAAACGTCGGTTCCAGCTGCGGCGCAAGCCGGTCGATGGTGTCGGACAGCGTGTCCAGCGACTGGTTGAGCGACGCGGTGTCCGTCCCCGCGGTGTTGGTGGTGAACTCGCTCACCGCCTCTGTCAGGGAATACGGCGACGAGGTCCGAGACAGCGGAATCACGTCGGACGGCCGCATGGCCGCGTCGCCTGCCGGCTCCAGCGTCATCATGCGCTCGCCGAGAAGAGTTCCCGTGCGGATGTGCGCCGTGGTTTGCGAGCGGAGTCGCACCGCACTGTCGACGGTGAAGGTGACAAGCGCTTTGCCCTTGTCGAGTTCGACGGCGGACACCGAGCCCACTTTCATGCCGGACACCTTGACGTCGTTCCCGGGGGCGAGCCCGCCGGCTTCTGCGAACAGCGCCTGATATCGGATGGATGTGGCCAAGGACCATAGCCTCTCGGGCTGCAGACCCACTGCGCTGATGAGCACGATCAGCACCGTGCCGATGAAACCGGCTCGGATGAGGGAACTTCCACGATATTTCAGCATCAGGGCTCCCCACACCTTCCGTTGTTCTGGATGATCCAGGGAAAATGGGCGGTCCGGCCCTGCAGGTCGGTGACGCGCACCGACAGCCCACACAGGTATTGGTTCAGGAAGCTGCCGTACGCGCCGAGCCGAACGAGCTTCTTGTAGTTCTCGGGCGCCTTCTGCAGGGAGATGTCCAGCAGCGGCTTGTCTTTCTCGAGAAGCGGCGCGACCCGGTTGAGTTGGTCGATGCTGCCCGCGAGCGGTGGACGAGCCTGGGTGAGCAAGTCGGCGATAGACGCGGTTCCGGCGTCCAATGCCGTGATGGCGTCCCCGATGGGATCACGGTCTGCTGACAAGCCGGTGATCAGTTGCTCGAGGCGGTCGACGGCCCCGGAGAACTTGTCACCGTCCTTGGCAACCGTTGTCATCACATCGTTGAGGTTGTCGATGAGTTGTTGAACCGTTTCACCGTTGTCGGCGACGGCGTTGGTGAAGGATGCCGTCCTGGAGAACAGCGACTCGACGTTGTCGCTCTGTCCCTGAAGGATCTGAATCAGCGAGTTGGTCAGCGCGTTGACGTCCTGTGGATTGAGACCGCGGATGACGGGCTTCAGGCCGCCCAGCAGGAGATCGAGATCAAGTGCAGGCACGGTGCGGTCGCTGGGGATCTGCGATCCGGGTGGCTGAACAGTTGTCGGGCCCGGCCCGTCCAGAAGTTCGAGGTAGCGGTCACCGACAAGATTGAGGTAGCGCACCGCCACCTTCGTGCCGCTGGTGAGCACGATATCGGGTGACGCGTCGAAACCGACCACGACCTTGTTGTCGTCTTGCAGCGACACATCATTGACCGTGCCGACTCGTATCCCCGAGACACGCACCGAGTCACCGGGTTTGAGACTGGACACGTCATCGAAAACTGCTGAGTACTCAGTCGCAGATCCGGTCCGGTACTCCCCGAAGATGGCGAAGAGCGCGACCGTCATCAGCACCATGACGAGCCCGAAAGCACCAAACTTCAATGCCGTCCCCGCGGTCCTCATCCGGGCTGTCCAATCTGCGTGGTGTTCCGGGGCGGCCCATCGAGCGGGCCGAACAATGCCTGCTTGAGCGCGTCGGAATTGAGCAGAATCCCCTGGTTTCCGTATTGCGCACGGTTGGCGTCGATATCGGATACGACGTAGGGCGCTCGAGTTTCGTAGCCGACGTCCGGCAGACCCGCACATTGCGGCCCGCCCTTCGCGGCGACCTTCGGTAGGTTGCCCGGATAGCGGTAGCGCTCGCTGCCCAGAACAAATGAATCCAGCAGCAGCACGCCGGGAACCGGGGTGGGCGGCCCTTTGGCGAGTGGCGCCATTCCGGCCAGCGCACAGTTCAAAGCGTCGTGGTACTGACTGGTCAGATCGGTTGTCGGCACAAGGAGGCGAAGGACGTCGCTGATCGGCGGGCGGTTGGTGGCGACCACGTCGTTGCCGATCTCGGCGAGGCCGATGGTGCTGACGAGTAGGGCGTCGAGATCCTGCTGCTTGTCGACGATCGTGTCGCTGATTCGTGCGGCGCTGTCCGCAATCTTCGTGAGGTCCGGTGCCGCATCGGCGTAGGCGGTGAGTACATGTGGCGCCACGGCAATGTCCTGGGACAGGTTGTCCAGGCTTGGGTTGATCGTCGCGAGCATGGCGTCCAGATCCGACAAAGTCTGACCGAACTTCTCCCCTCTCCCGTTCACCGCAGAGGCAAGCGCGCCGAGTGTCTCGTTGAGCTTGGCGGGCTCGATCTTGGAGAGCACCGCGACGAGTTGCTCGAAGATCGTGTTGATTTCGACGGTGACGTGGTCGGCGTCCAGTGTCTGGCCGGGCTGCAACGAAACCGCGGATGGATCGGCAGGCGGCACCAACGACACGTACTTTGCACCGAAGACGGTTGAGGACGTGATGTCGACTCCGACATTGGCAGGGATCAGGTCCATCGCGGCGGGATCGATCGCGAGCCGAATCGCGGCTTTCCCGTCTGGAAGCGAGTCGACGCGCTGCACCGTGCCGACCTGAGCGCCGTTCAGCTTGACTCGCGCGTCGGGATTCATCACCAGGCCTGCACGGTCGGAGATGACGGTGACCGGCACGGTTTTGGTGAAGCTGCCGCGGAACAGGCCGACGGCAAGTGCGACGATCAGCCCGAGCGCCACGAACAGGCCCAGGCCCGCGAGCGGCCGCGCAGCACTACCTTTCATCGACTGGTGTCCCTTTATCCCGACAGGTTGAAGTTGCCGTTGGAGCCGTAGATCGACAGCGAGATCAGCAGCGTCACCGCCACCACCACGACCAGCGAGGTGCGCACGGCGTTGCCCACCGCCACACCCACCCCCGACGGTCCGCCGGTCGCGAAGTAGCCGTAGTAGGTGTGGATCAACAGAATCGTGATCGCCATCAGCACGGCCTGCAGAAACGACCACAGCAGGTCGATCGGATTGAGGAACGTGTCGAAGTAGTGGTCATACAGACCACCGGACTGACCGAACAACACCACCGTGGTGAACTGGCTGGCCACAAACGACAGGATCACCGCGATCGAGAACAGCGGCGTGATCGCGATCATGCCCGCCACGATGCGGGTGGACACCAGATATTCCACCGGGCGGATCGCCATCGACTCCAGCGCGTCGATCTCCTCGTTGATCCGCATCGCACCCAACTGCGCGGTGACACCCGCACCGAAGGTGGCCGCCAACCCGATACCGGCGACCACCGGTGCAGAGATACGCACGTTGATGAACGCCGCCAAGAACCCGGTCAGCGCCTCAATGCCGATGTTGCCCAGCGAGCTGTAGCCCTGCACGGCCAGCGTGCCGCCCGCGGCCAGTGTCAAGAAGCCGACGATGACCACGGTGCCGCCGATCATCGCCAATGTGCCTGCGCCCATGGAGATCTCGGCGATCAGCCGAATGATCTCCTTGCGGAAGTGCATCGCCGCATGCGGCGTGCCCGCCAGCGCACGGCCGTAGAACAACACGTGATCGCCGACGTCGGCTGCGAAGTCGACCGGTCGACGCGCTTCCCGAAACAGCCGCGGATGAACGGCTCGAACTGCCATCGCGCTATCCCGTCGTCATCCGGATGCCGATGGCGGTCACGATCACGTTGATCACGAACAACGCCATGAACGCGTACACCACCGTCTCGTTGACCGCGTTTCCAACGGCTTTGGCGCCGCCGCCGGAGATCGTCAACCCGCGATAGCACGCCACCAGGCCCGCGATCAGACCGAACAGCGCCGCCTTGACACACGAGATGATCACCTCGGGTACACCGGTCAGCAACGTGATGCCCGCGGCGAATGCCCCGGGGTTGACGTCTTGGATGAAGACCGAGAACGTGTAGCCGCCCATGATGCCGATGATCACCACCAGGCTGTTCAGCAGCAGCGCGACCAGACCTGACGCCAGGAACCGCGGGGTCACCAACCGCTGCACCGGGTTGATACCCAGCACCTCCATCGCATCGATCTCCTCGCGGATGGTGCGCGAACCCAGGTCCGCACACATCGCCGTCGACCCCGCGCCGGCCACGATCAACACCGTCACCAACGGACCGATCTGAGTCACCGCGCCGAACGCCGCGCCCGCACCCGACAGATCCGCCGCGCCCAACTCTCGAAGGAGAATGTTCAGCGTGAAGCTCACCAACACCGTGAACGGAATCGCCACCAACAACGTCGGCGCCAACGACACCCGGGAGATGAACCAACATTGCTCCAGGAACTCCCGCCACTGAAACGGCCGCCGGAACGTGAACAGCAGCGCGTCCTTGCTCATCGCGAACAAACCGCCGATGGCCTGCATCGGACCGGACAAGTTCTTGATCTGCGCCAGACCCGGCGACCACCGCTCGACTCCGCTTTCAGTCATGCGGCTGTCGGAACGCACTGACACTCCTCTTCAAGACGGGACCGGGATCGGCCTCAACGGGGAAGACTGACACCCCATTGGAGGTGGACACAGTCAGCGTCCCGCTTAATGGGAGGCCCGCTCAGCGGAATGTGACGCGCTTCATCGAGGAAGTCGATGGCAGGGTGACAATGTGATCGACGCAACGAAGGCCCCTGTCCCGATCGATGACGGCCTGCGTGAGATCGCCACTCCGGCAGGGGTGTTGCGCTATTACGACACGGGCGACGGCCCCGTCCTGTTGTTCCTGCACGGATCTGGACCGGGGGTGACGGGCTGGCGGAACTTCCGTGGTGTACTGCCCGCCTTCGCCAGCCGTTTCCGGTGTCTGGTTCTCGAATTTCCGGGCTTCGGCGTCAGCGATGACTTCGGGGGACATCCGATGGTGACGGCCCAGGGTGCCGTCGTTCCGTTTCTCGATGCCCTCGGGATCGACCGCGTCGATATCGTCGGCAACTCGATGGGCGGCGGCGTCGGGATCAACGTCGCCATCAACCACCCCGCCAGGGTCGGCCGACTCGTCAGCATCGGCGGGATCGGCACCAACATCTTCAGCCCGGGGCCGAGCGAGGGCATTCGCCTGCTGCAGGAATTCACGGAGACGCCGACCCGGCAACGGCTCGTGGACTGGCTCAACTCGATGGTCTACGACCAGTCCCTCGTCACCGAGGAACTCATCGAGGAGCGCTGGAGCCTGGCCACCGATCCCGCGACGCTCGAGGCGGCACGCCGGATGTACTCCAAGGCGGCGTTCGCACACATGATGGCGACGATGAGGGCGGCCGACGTCCCGATGCCGTGGGCGATGATGCACAAAGTGGTCGCACCCACTCTGCTCACGTGGGGTCGTGACGATCGGGTCAGCCCGCTCGACATGGCGCTGATCCCGATGCGCACCATTCCCAACGCCGAACTCCATGTGTTTCCCAACTGCGGACACTGGGCGATGATCGAAGCCAAAGAGGCCTTCGAGAACGTCGTCTCGGCGTTCCTGTCTAGACCTTGTCGTTGAGTCCGCTCATCAGCCTGCCTTGATCAGGTTGAATCCCTTGTATCCGGCTGCGGCTACTTCGGCGCAGATGTCGTTGTATGTGGCGAACCCGCCGAGGAACAACATGAAGCCGCGCGGCTTGCCGGGGACGTTCGCCCCCATGTACCACGAGTTCGCCTTGGTGAACAGCGTCGCCTCGGCGCGTTGCGCCAGCTCGGCATTCCAGTTGTCGACTGCATCGGCAGTGGCTTCGATTGCCAGATAACCGTGCTCGTCCAGATAGTTGATGGCGTCGGCAACCCAGTTGACGTGGGCTTCGGCGTGCAAGACCATATTGGCCAGCACGGCAGGCGCACCGGGCCCGGAGATGAGAAACAGGTTGGGGAAACCGTCCACCCCGAGGCCCAAGTACGTTCGGGGGCCGTCAGCCCAATCGTGGCGCAGCCTTTCACCGCTTCGACCGACGATGTCGATCTTGGCCAAAGCGCCTGTCATCGCGTCGAATCCGGTGGCCAGCACGATCGCGTCGACGTCGAAATGAGCTTCACTGGTGTTGATTCCGGTCGGGTCGATCGACGTGATCGGCGTTCTGCGGACACTGATCAACCTGACATTGGGCCGGTTGAACGTCTGGAAGTAGTTGGTGTCAGTGCAGATACGCTTCGTGCCGATCGGATGATCGTCCGGGATCAGTAGGTCGGCGAGGTCGGGATCGTCGATGACGGCCCGCACCTTCTTCTCGTAGAACTTGCGGGCTTCCTCGTTGGCCTCCACGGTGATCATCTGATCGGAGAACGTCTTCGAGAACAGCACTCCACCGAGTTCCCAACGCCTCTCGAACGCCGCCTCGCGCTCCTCGGGAGTCGCCTCCATGGTCAGCTTGGGGTGAGCGATATGCGGGGAACCACCGCCGGAGCGCCATGACAGTCTGCGCCGCTCGGCGTAGTTGGCCTTGATCTCGGCGACGTCTTCGGCGGTGAGCGGTCGATTCCCCGCCGGAACACTGTAATTCGGCGTGCGCTGAAAGACGTAGAGCTGTGCGGCTTGTTCTGCGATGATCGGGATCGATTGGATGCCGGAGGACCCGGTGCCGATGACCGCGACCCGTTTACCGGTGAAGTCGACATCCTCATGCGGCCAGTGGGCGGTGTGGTAGATCTCGCCGCCGAATGTGTCCAACCCGTCGAAATCGGGTGTCATCGCCGCCGACAGCGGTCCGGTGGCCATGATGGCGAATCGTGCGGTGATCGTTTCGCCGGTGTCCAGCCCCACCGTCCACCGCATGGTTTCCTCGTCGAGCCGTGCCGAGAGCACCCGGGTGTCGAACGTGATGTCGCGGCGCAGATCCAGCTTGTCGGCAACCCATTGGATGTATCTCAGGATCTCGGCCTGCGTGGCGTACTTCTCGGTCCACGTCCATTCCTGCTGCAGCTCGTCAGAGAACGAGTAGCAGTAGTCCACACTCTCGACATCGCAACGGGCGCCGGGGTAGCGGTTGAAGTGCCAGGTTCCGCCCACGTCTGGCCCGGCCTCGATCACCCGTACCGAGTAGCCCTGGGAGCGCAGTTTGTGCAACGCGTAGAGGCCGGCAAAGCCGGCGCCGACGACGACCGCGTCGATGGCATCGTTCGCTTCTGTGACGTTGCTGTCCACTCCGGTCACGTTAGGAAGGAATGGGCGAAATCGGTGTCAGGTTCCCGCTGACCGGACGCCGCACTCACCGCCTCCCGACCATTGGGCGGCAGGTGCGCGTCTCGGCAGCGGCCTGCTCACAATCACCCCATGGCAGAAGATGTGAAAAGCACTGTCACCGTCGTCGACTCCCCCGCGCCTGCCGCTGTCGAGGTGCACCTCGACGGCCAGTTGCACCGGCTGTGCTGGCCGCGCGACAGAACTCTCGTCGACACGATGCTCGACGCCGGCATCGACGCGCCACACTCCTGTCGCGAAGGACACTGCGGGTCCTGTGTGGCGACGCTCGTCAGCGGCGACGTCGCGATGGAGTCGCAAGAGATTCTGGCGCCGGAGGATCTCACCGAAGGCCTCATTCTCGGATGCCAGGCCCGGCCGGTCAGCGACGAAATCGAGGTCGAGTTCTAAGAGCCACCGACGGCCGATTTGCGTCCGCTGACCGGGATTGCCTGCGGTGGGCGCCACGACTGCGGTAGACCATCGAAGCAGCCCAAGAGTAAGGACCAGAAGTCATGAGCGAGCGGGTACTCGACCGGATCATGGACATGGCCGATCAGCTGCGCGAGCAGGCGGCCGAGGCCGAAAAGATCGGTCGGCTGACCGACAGCACCGTGAAGGCGATGAAGACGGCCGGGTCGATCCGGCTTCTCCAGCCCAAGAGCCACGGTGGATATGAGGTGCATCCGCGCGAGTTCGCCGAGACGGTGATGGCGACCGCCGCGCTGGACCCGGCAGCCGGCTGGATCAACGGCGTGGTCGGCGTACATCCGTACCAGTTGGCTTATGCCGATCCGCGGGTGGCGAACGAGGTGTGGGCGGACGACGTCGACACGTGGGTCGCGTCCCCTTATGCGCCGCAGGGCGTGGCCAAACCGGTCGACGGCGGCTACCTCTTCAACGGCCGCTGGCAGTTCAGCTCCGGAACCGACGCCTGCGACTGGATCATCCTCGGCGCCATGCTCGGTGACGCCGACGGCACGCCGTTGATGCCGCCGCAGATGTTGCACATGATCCTGCCGCGCAATGATTACGAGATCGTCGAGGACTCGTGGGATGTCGTGGGCCTGCGCGGCACCGGATCCAAGGATGTCATCGTCAAAGACGCGTTCGTGCCCGCCTACCGCACCATGGATGCGATGAAGGTGATGGACGGCACCGCCCAGCGCGAGGCCGGCATGACCGAGCCCCTGTACTTGATGCCGTGGTCCACGATGTTCCCGCTCGGCATCAGCGCGGCGACCATAGGCATCGCCGAGGGCGCGCTCGCGGCACACCTGGACTACCAGCGCGAGCGGGTGAATTCCAGCGGCGTTGCCATCAAGGACGATCCCTACGTCATGTACGCCATCGGCGAGGCCGCTGCCGATATCAATGCGGCCCGGCAGGAACTGCTCGCGAATGCCGACCGAATCTACGACATGGTCGCGGCAGGCGAAGACGTCAGCTTCGCCGACCGGGCGGCCGGGCGGCGCACCCAGGTTCGAGCGGTGTGGCGTGCGGTGTCGGCTGTCGACGAGATCTTCGCCCGCTCCGGCGGCAACGCGGCCCGAATGGACAAACCCCTGCAGCGGTACTGGCGCGACGTGCACGTGGGGCAGGCGCACGCGATCCACGTTCCCGGAACGGTGTTCCACGCTTCGGCGTTGAGCTCGCTCGGCGTTGACCCCCAGGGCCCGCTGCGGGCGATGATCTGATCGAAAGGATCCGATGAGCGACAACTTCGGCTTGCTCAAGAGCCTTGGCTACGTGACGGTCTCGGTCACCGACATGGATCGGTGGCGACACTTCGCCTTCCAGACATTGGGCTTCGCCGAAGGCAGCGGACCCGACAGTGAGGCGCTGTACCTGCGGATGGACGAACGGGCGGCCCGCATCGTCGTGGTACCAGGAGACCGCGACCGCGTCGTGACCGTCGGCTGGGAGGTGCGCGACCACGCCGCACTGCAGCGCGTGAAGGCCGCGCTGGACGCGGCGGGAGTGCCGTTCAAGGAACTCTCGCTCGAGGAGGCTGACGCGCGCCGCGTCGAGGAGGTCATCACGTTCGACGACCCGGCGGGTACCACGCTGGAGGTCTTCCACGGACCGGTGCTGGACCACAGCCCGGTCATCACCCCGTTCGGTGCCCGTTTCGTCACCGGCGACCAGGGTCTGGGTCACGTGGTGATACCTGCGATGGACGTCAACGGGTTGTTCGACTTCTACACCGGGGTTCTGGGTTTCCGATCTCGGGGTGCGTTCCGAATGCCGGTGCCTGCGGAGTTCGGGCCGGTGCGGGTGCGTTTCCTCGGCATCAACCAACGCCACCACAGCCTTGCGATCTGCCCTGCCGGTCACCTCAACGACCCCGGGCTGGTGCACCTCATGGTCGAGGTGGACAGCCTCGATGCGGTCGGCCAGGCGCTCGACCGCGTCAACACGCACGGATTTCAACTGTCGTCCACTCTGGGCAGGCACACCAACGACAAGATGGTGTCGTTCTACGTCCGCGCCCCCGGCGACTGGGACATCGAATTCGGCACCGACGGTATGCGGGTCGACGAAACGTTCTACACCGCAGAGGAAATCACCGCCGACAGTTACTGGGGTCATCAGTGGGTCTCCGACCTTCCGGCGGCGATGCGGCCATGACCTCCCTCACCGACATCTCCCCGGTGCCTGCGTCGTCCATCAGCACCTGGGATCACGAAGCCGACGTTGTGATCGCCGGTTACGGAATCGCGGGTGCGGCCGCGGCAGTGGAGGCCGCGCGCGCGGGCGCCGACGTCCTTGTCCTCGAGCGCACCGGATCGTGGGGTGGGGCCGCGTCCATGGCAGGCGGCTTCATCTACCTCGGCGGCGGCACACCGATTCAAAAGGCATGCGGCTTCGCGGATTCCGTCGACAACATGAAGGCATTCCTGAATGTCGCCATGGGACCGGGCGCCGATCAGAAACGCATCGCCGACTACTGCGAAGGCAGCCTCGATCACTTCGACTGGCTCGTCGATTGCGGAGTGGTGTTCAAGGCGGAGTTCTTCGGCGAGCCCGGCTGGGAGCCGATGGGCGACGAGGGCCTGATGTACAGCGGCGGGGAAAACTCGTACCCGTTCAACACGATCGCCGAACCGGCGCCGCGCGGACACGTGCCTGCGATGTCGAACAAGAAGCAGGGCGAGGCCAGCGCCGGCTACATGCTGATGAAGCCGCTAGTCGAGACGGCGACACAGGCGGGCGCACGCGCTCTGTACGACGTGCGGGTTCAGCGTCTGGTGGTGGAATCAGACGGTCGGGTCAGCGGTATCGTGGCCCGCCAGTACGGCGTTGACCTGGCGATCCGCGCCAGGCGCGGTGTGGTTCTCGCGACGGGCAGCTTCGCCTACAACGACGCGATGGTGGCGCAGTACGCGCCGCGGATAGCGGGACGGCCCGCGGCGTCGATCGAGCAGCACGACGGCCAGGCGATCCGAATGGCACAGGCGCTCGGCGCGGATCTCGCCCACATGGACGCCACCGAGGTCGCGATCTTCATCGACCCCCAGCAATTGGTGCGCGGCATCCTCGTCAATGAGCGGGGGCAACGCTATGTTCCCGAGGACACCTATCCCGGTCGCGTCGGGCAATTGACCCTCTATCACCAGAACAACACCGCCTACCTGATCATCGACGGCGATGCGCAGGAGGAGGCGATGGCGTCGCTGTCACCGCACCTGATGGTCCGCCCGCCGACCTGGGTGTGTGAGACGGTTTCCGAACTCGAGGCCGAAATCGGCCTTCCGCCAGGTTCATTGACGGCAAGCGTCGCCGCCTACAACGAGGCCGCCGCCCGCGGTGAGGATCCGCTACTACACAAGAAGCCCGAGTGGCTCCGCCCGATCGGGTCGCCGGTCGGCGCAGTCGACCTGAGGGAGAGCACAGGCGGCTTCACGCTTGGCGGCCTGATGACCTCGCTGGACGGCGAGGTTCTACATGTCAGCGGAGAGCCGATCCCCGGTCTTTTTGCCGCCGGGCGGTCGACGGCCGGATTGGCGGCGTGGGGCTACGCCAGCGGCATCTCGCTCGGCGACGGCAGCTTCTACGGCCGCCGCGCAGGCCGCTCGGCCGCCAAGGGCTGATCCGACCACTCGTTCCCGCCGCGTTCAGCGAACGTGGCGGCGGGCAACCGTGCGCACTGTTGGGACACCGATGTGTGTCGCCATGCGAATTTCCCGCGATGTGTGACAGCACGCACAGCGATATGGTACAAAGTGGCATATTACTAATAGTCATATGTCAGCCAGTACCAGCCCGACATGGAGGTCTACCGTGACAGCGATCCTCGACACGCCCGCCAAAGCTGCTGAGGCCACCACTCCAAGCGCCGTTATCGACCGCATCTCGCTGGTTCTGGATGCTTTCGACGGACCCGGTCGGCTGACGCTGGCCCAGATAGTCCGCCGCACCGGCCTGCCCCGGTCGTCTGCGCACCGCATGTTGGAGCGCCTGGTCCAGTTGCGTTGGCTGCGCCGCAACGGTCGCGATTACGAGCTAGGCATGCGACTGGTCGAGCTGGGATCTCTGGCGGTCCACCAAGACCGTCTGGTGCGTGCCGCCACGCCGATGCTCCATGAACTGCATCGGGCGACGGGATTGGTCGCCCACCTCGCAGTGCTCGACGGTCCCGACGTCGTCTATCTCGACAAGGTCGGCGACCGAATGACTGCCGCGATCCCCACCAGGGTGGGCGGTCGCCAGCCATCGCACTGCACAGCGATCGGCAAGGCGATACTGGCCTACGCGGACGATGCCGCGGATGTCGACCTTTCCGTGCGCAAGACCAAGTACTCGATCAGCACCCGCCCGCAACTCGCCGCCGAACTGGCCAAGGTGCGAGCCCGCGGCGTCGCCTTCGAGAAGGAGGAGTCGCTGCCTGGGTTCGGCTGTGTGGCAGCGCCTATCGGCGGTCCCGGCGAGGCCGTCGCCGCCGTTTCGGTATGCGGACCCATGAAACGCATGATGTTCGATCAGCGCCTCGTTGCACCGGTGCGGATGACGGCGATGGGTATCTGGCGCAATGTCGAGGATGGCCCGAAGCGAGTGGTCCCGACCCTGCAGCAGATGCGTCCGTTGCGGCCGACAACCGCACTGCAATACGCATGACGCTCGACCCTCAGATCGCCGAACTGATCGAGGCGTTGGACGCCGGCTTCCCGGCGGTGCACACGATGACCGGCGCGCGGGCACGGGCCACCATAAGGTCCCGGTTCGTCGCACCGGCACAGCCGGAAGCCGTCGGCCGCGTCGAGGATCGCCGCATCCCGGGGCCTGACGGAGATATCGCGGTGCGCATCTATCACCCGTCGGGTTCCGCGCCGGGCGGCGGGTGGCCCGTTGTGGTGTTCGCCCACGGCGGCGGATGGGTGTTCTGCGATCTGGACAGCCACGATGGGCTGTGCCGCAGCTTCACCAATCAAGTTCCCGCCGTTGTCATATCGGTCGCCTACCGGTTGGCGCCCGAGCATCCGTGGCCCGCCGCCGCCGAAGACATGTATGCGGCGTTCGAATGGGCGGCCGAGAATGCCACTTCGATTGGCGGGTCACCCAATCATGTTGCGGTGGCAGGTGATAGCGCAGGGGGCAACCTGGCCGCGGTTACGGCGCTGAAGGCGCGGGACCGCTCGAGTCACCGACTGGCGGCGCAACTGTTGCTCTATCCGGTGATAGCCGCGGACTTCGGCACCGAGTCGTACCGTCTGTTCGGCAGCGGCTACTACAACCCGAAAGAGGCATTGCAGTGGTACTGGGACCAGTACGTGCCGAACGCCGCAGAACGGTCGCACCCCTACGCCTCTCCCCTGCACGCCGACTTGCGCGGACTGGCACCGGCGATCATTGCGATCAACGGTTGTGATCCGTTGCGCGACGAGACGATCGCTTACGCCGAGGCGCTGGCCGACGCCGGAGTCCCCGTCGTCCGGTGTGACTACGAGGGCGCCATCCACGGCTTCATGACAATGCCGATGTTGGACCTCGCGCATGAGGCGCGACGTCAGGTCTGCGGCGAACTGACGCGGCTACTCGCCGACGCGGAGAGTTCCACCCGCTGAGGCGGTCACCGGCCGTGCGGCCACTGCGCCATAACGTTGCTCGGGATCGAGGACGCAGTGGGTACGTCCGAACACCGTCACCATGCACTTGTTGTTGTGCGTGCAACGCGACCGCACCGATGGATCGGCGATCATGCGGTTGACCAGGTCCGGTTCGCGCAGCAACGCCCGACCCATCGCCACGAAGTCAAATCCCTCCGCGAGGCCGGTTTCGACATGCTGGCGGTTTGTGATGCCGCCGAGCAGAACGAGTTTGGTGTTGCGCACGACCGGAACGAACTGACGCGCGTTGTCGAGCATGTAGAGGTCTTCGTAGGGGTAATTGCCCATCGCCCACTTGCCGATGAAACGGATCCCCGTGCGCATCGGCTGCGGCATCACCTCGGCGAACTCCTTGACCGGGATGTCGCCGCGGAAAAGGAACATCGGCTTGAACACCGACGAACCTTGAGTGAGTTCGATCGCGTCCAACGTGTCATCCGCGTCGAGAAGCTGAACGGTTCTCAGCGCCTCGGCGACCCAGATGCTGCCCGGCACACCGTCATCCATGTCGATCTTGGCGATCACCGCTATCCGGTCGCCGACCACGTCACGCACCCGCCGCGCGATCTCGCGGCACAACCGCGACCGGTTGTCGATGTCTCCCCCATACTCGTCCTTGCGCCGGTTGATCAGAGGGCTGAGGAACGAGCTCGGGAGGTACAGGTGCCCGAAATGCAATTCCACGGCGTCGAATCCGGCATCCACCGCAACCTGCGCGGCGTCGGCGAACTGGTCGATGACGGTGGCGATCTCGGGTCGCGTGATCTCGCGGCAATATGCCATCGATGCCGGGTTGACGAATCGGCTCGGCGCCATGGGCGTGACGCCCGTGAGTTTCTTGTGGGCCACGACGCCGGCATGGCCGAGTTGCGCCGAGATCGCTGCGCCTGCGTCATGTACCGCTTCGGTCAATCTTCGCAACCCCGGCAGTGCTTGCCTGCTCATCACGATCTGGCCCGGCGCGCTGGCGCCTTCTGGGGCCACACAGCAGTACGCCACCGTCGTCATGCCGACGCCACCTTCGGCGAACGTCCGGTGAAATGCGATTAGATCGTCGGTGACGCGACCGTCGGGTGAGCGGCCCTCCGACGTCGCCGCCTTGATCGTCGGGTTGCGCAGCGTCACCGGACCGAGCTGGACGGGCCCGAAGGGATCCCGCCTGTGTGCCATCATCGGTCCACCGTCCTACCCGCCCGGATTGCGGGTCAACGGCGCTTCCCGGTGGCCGGGACTGCGGCTGCCTGTGAGCCCCGCGGCTCAATAGCCTGCAACCATGGCAGGCGAGGTCTTCGTGATCGATCGGGTGGTGACCCGGCCCGGGTGTACCCGCAGGTTCGTCGACACCTATATGACCGAGTACGCGCCGGGTGCCGTCGACCGCGGAATGAGGTTGCGCGATGTCCTCGTCAGCCCCCCGGTCTGGTTCGATGACCGGCCGAACACGGTGACGATCACCTGGTCGCTGCCAAGCGCCCAAGCCTGGTGGGAGATGACGTGGAAGGGCAGGCCGGATCGCAGCCTCGGCGAATGGTGGACCGGTATCGACGATCTGGTGCAGCATCGCACGCGCGAAGTTGCCGCGCCCGCCGGTGAGGTGGACAGGCTGTGCGATGTTTAGCGTCACCCGTCTGATTCACGTCGAGGCGCCTCACCGTGACAGGTTGATGGCTGGTTTGTGGCGGGTTGTGTCAGACGCATGCACCGCGGTCGTTGCGCCGACGCTGCCGGGCAGCAGAAACGGCGGAGATGTACTTGCACACATGCGCTTCGACAGTGAATCGGCCTGGCGATCAATCGAATCCGATATTTCGAATCTGCTTGACGATCCGGCGGTCAGCCACGTCGATGGGGTGACCTATCGCGGCAAACCCGTGCTCGACGGCACGCCCGCGACGGTGTACCGGACGCTGCTGCTGCGGGTGCTTCCGGATACCGAGGAGTCGGTCGTCGCGCGATTCGAAGACGATCTGCGGCTGCTCACGCGCTACATCTCGTCGATCACGGCGTGGCAGCTCAGCCGCGTCGAGACGTCGGTCGGGAGGTCACCGTGGACCCACGTCTTCGAGCAGGAGTTCATCGACGCAGACGGACTGACCGGTCCGTATCTGATGCACCCGATCCACTGGGCCTATGTGGACCGCTGGTTCGATCCCGAGTGTCCCGAGGTGATCATCCGCGACCGGGTGTGCCACAGCTTCTGCTCGATCACTGCACCCGCGCTGGTCTGACTCGCCACCTCTCGATCAGAGGCCGGCGGGCAGGATGTTCGGGTTGGCGGTCGCGGGCGGTTCCAGCGGCGGCAGCGTCGAATTGCCTTCCAACGAGTGCACTTTCAAGCCCTGCGACCACGGGTAGTGCAGGCTGAAAGCCACCAGGCCGGTGCGTTCGGCGGCGGGGCGGTGGCACATCGCCAGTACCGTTTCGGCGAGATATTCCACGGGTTCGGTGGGAAATGCCTCGGGGATCAGCGAAGCTGCTCCTGGCGTCCGGATCGCCGTGGACGGCCCGACGCAGTTGACCGCGATGTTGGCGTCCATCAGTTCGGCGGCCACCCCCTGTGTGAAGCGGTGCAGCGCCGCCTTGCATGCGGCGTAGACGACGTCGCCGGAGGTCTTGTTGTACTCCCGATAGGGCCGCACCGGCGCCACTCCGGTCACCGAGCCGATGTTCACAATCCATCCCGCACCCTGCTCACGCATGTGCGGCACAGCCGATTTCGTGAGCACGAACGGCGTGCGCAGATAGTGCTCGACGGTTCGGTCGAAGGTGTCCAGCGACATGTCCTCGACCATTGAATAGTCGGCAAATCCCGCGTTGTTGACCAGGATGTCGATGCGTCCTGTGCGCTCCAGCACCTCGCCGACAAGCCCATCGCGGGCCTCGGCGTCCTCGAGGTCGGCGGCGATCCCGAACGCCGAACCACCGTTCGCCTCGATCAGCGCGATCGTTTCGTCGATGGTGCCGGGGATTGCCGTCGCCACCCCGGACCGCACCGACGTCGACGGCTCGTAGGCGCGGGCCGTGACCGCGACCGTGGCCCCTTCGGCCGCGAGCCGTTGCGCGATCGCCCGGCCGATCCCTCGGCTACTGCCGGTCACCAAAGCGGTTCTACCGCTGAGCAATTGTGTCATCGCAACACGAAATGCTCTTCCAGCGGTGCACGGTGGGCATGCCACATGTCAACCAGCCGGTACGGGGTGGCGACCACCACCCGGCCAGAACCGGAGCGGTAGTAGGTGTGCGCGTTGGGCGTATGACACCACACCGTGCCCGCCATGGCATCGTCGATCTCGGCCACGTAGTCGTCGTAGGCCTGCTGGGTGACCTCCATCGTGGTGGCGCCTCGCAGCGCCATCAACTGCAGACACTCGATCACGTAGTGCGCCATGACCTCCATCGAGAAGTTGGCGCCTGCCCCGTGCCCCGGACTGTAATTCGGCGCCGAGTTGATGAACAGGTTGGGAAATCCGGGCACAGTGCCACCGCGATAGGCGCGCGGGCTGTCACCCCACTCGTCGGACAACTTCACTCCGCCGCGCCCCCGAATGTCGATGGTGGACAGGAAATCCAGGTGATAGCCGGTCGCATAGATGATCACGTCCAGATCGATCTGGCGGCCGTCCACGGTCACGATGCCGCGGCCGTTCACCGCCGCGGGCTCACTGGCCTCGACGTCGACGTGGTCGCGGGTCAGCGCCGCATAGTAGCCACCCGGATCGCGGATGATCCGCTTGCCGTAGGGCGCGAAGTCGGGGGTCACCTTCTTGGCCAACTCGCTACCCGCACCGAACGTTCGGTCGATGTAGTCCAGACACATCTGCAGCAGCACGTCGTTGGCCGGCGAGATGGACAGGTGCTCCTTCGCCCATTCCGGATCCTGCAGGATCACCGGATAGTTGTTGTCCGCGGTTCCCCAGTACGACTTCAGCCGATTCCAGTTCGCGTAATACGGCACATGGCGGCCCAGATAGCGCCGGTACTCGGGCACGTCGTCGGTCAGCCGCTTGCGCGGGGCGACCCAGTGGGGCTGACGCTGGAATACGGTCAGGTGCTCGACTTCGTCGACGCAGGCGTCCACGATCTGCACGGCGGTGCAACCCGCGCCGATGATGGCAACCCGCTTGCCGGTCAAGTCCAGCGACGAATCCCACTGCGCCGAGTGAATGCTGGTGCCCGCGAATGTATCCCGCCCAGGGATTTCGGGCCAGCGCGGGCGGTTCAGATAACCCGCGGCGGTGACGACGACACGAGCATGGCTCACATCGCGGTTACCGTCGGCGTCGACGGAGTGGATCTGCCACTGTTGTCGATCCTCGTCCCACCACAGGGCCTCGACTTCGGTGCCAAACCGTGTGTGTTCGCGCAGGCCGTACTTGTCGGCCAACGACACCAGATAGGCCTGGTACTCGGCACCCTGCGGGTAGTAGCTGCTCCAATCGGGGTTCACCTCGCGCGACAACGAGTAATACGCCGATGGGGTGTCCACACCGATGCCGGGATACGTGGTGGTCAACCAGGTGCCGCCGACCTCGTCGTTGCGGTCGAAGATGGTGAATGCCACCCCCGCGTCGGTCGCCGCGAGCGCGGTGATCATGCCGGCCAGGCCCGCGCCGATGATGGCCATGTCCAAGGTATCGGGGATGGGTGCCGTGCGAGGCAGCGTCGGCTGCGAGAGTTGGAATCCGCCCTGCTCGAGCAGCAGCGGGATGAATTCGTCGGCGATCTCTGAGCCAAGCGCCACCGGAGCGACCTTTGAGAAGAGTTCCCGGTCGTCGGGCGGCACGTGGACGGCCTGCGGTGCGGTCAGGGCCCTGACGACAGCCTCCACCAGGGCATCTGCGGTTTCGGGATCGGTCACCCCGGCGCGCTCGGGCGGGTCCGGTACATGGGAGATCTTGGGTGCGAACCGCTCGACCACCGCTGCGTCGCCGGTCAACTGCGCCAGCACTGCGACGAGCACGCCGGGGTCGGCCTGCCGCAGGTTGGCTCGCAGTTCCACGGGATCCGGCGTTGCGGTCCCCGTCGTGTCCGTCGCGGTGGCACTGCTGATCATGTCCAGAAGTATCGGGGCCGCACGGTGCTGTACGGACCGTCCTGCCTACTGAGCGGGACACGACAACGCCGCACGGCGCCTGCCGACCTAGCGTGATCGGCCATGGACGCGACGATCGCGCATGCGCGCAGTCACGCAATCGGCGATATCCCGCGCCGGTCGGCCCGCAGGAGCCCCGACAAGACCGCGATCATCGACGGTGGTGTCACATTGAGCTTCGCCGAGTTCGACCACGCGGTGGACCGGGTCGCCGCCGCGCTGCACGCCGACGGGTTCACTCCCGGCGCACGCGTCGCGGTACTCGCGCACAACTGTTGGCAATACGCGGTTTTGGCGTTCGCCACCGCACGCGCCGGTGTCGTCATGGTTCCCATCAACTTCATGCTGACCGCCGAGGAGATCTCCTTCATCCTCGGCCACAGCAAGGTAAGCGGTTTCGTCGTCGAAGCCGAACTGATCGGGACCGCCGAACAGGCGATGGCCCGCGGCGGCGCGGTGACGACGAGGGTCGCGTTGGTCGCCGAGGGAGCGGGCGCTCCGCACGGGTGGGTGGACTTCGCCGACTGGCTGGCCTCCACTGCCGCGACCGTGCGCAACCACGTCGACGATGACCAGCTCATCCGCTTGATGTACACCAGCGGAACGGAGTCGCATCCCAAGGGCGCCATGCACTCCAGCCGCAGCCTGCTCGGCAACTACGTCAGCACGATCGTGGCAGGCGCGATGGCCGCCGACGACATCGAGATCCACTCGCTGCCGCTGTACCACTGCGCACAACTCGACAACTTCCTGGCCACCGACATCTATCTCGGCGCCACCAGCATCATCCTCCCCCGCCCGGATCCCGAATTGGTGCTTCGCACGATCGAGCAGTACGGCGTGACCAACTATTTCGCTCCGCCGACGGTGTGGATTTCGCTACTGCGATCCCCGGTGTTCGATGAGGTTGATCTGAGCAGCCTGCGCAAGGGCTATTACGGCGCGTCTGCCATGCCAGTCGAGATCCTCAGCGAGATCCGGGACCGGTTACCCAATCTGAGGTTGTGGAACTTCTACGGCCAGACCGAGATGGCACCGCTGGCCTCCGCGCTCGGGCCCGACGAACAGGACGACCACCCGGGGT
>JAEZKH010000023.1 GCA_023415515.1 Actinomycetes bacterium | reverse complement strand
GGGTACTGCACGGCGACGACCTTGCCGGCGACGCCCCATGCCAGATCCGGCAGCGTGGTGATCAGCGCGAGGCTGCAGACGGCCGCCGCGGCGACAGCGGGCATCCAGCGTCGCAGCGTGACGACGGCCGCGGCCGCAGAAAGCGTGTATCCGGGCACCGCCAACGCCACCCACTTCTGCGCGTCGCGCACCACGCCGAGGCCGGGCATCGCCCGCACCAACGATTCGACGACCGCAAGGCCGGGCGTCGTCGCCATCAGCGCGGGGACCGCGACGGCCACGACGGCGAGCGCGAGCAGTGCCACGGCGGCTGGCTTGCGCAGCGCCACCGGCAATCCGACGGCAACCACCCCAAGCAGTGCCACCGCCGCGACCGCCGCGAAAAGCGTTGTCCGCGAGGAAGGTACGGCCTCGCCGTTCCAGATTCCGCCGAGGCTGGCCAGGCTGCCGAGCGTGGCAAGGCCCGGCTCGGCGCGCGCGGCGAACGCAGGCACCCCCTCGGCCTGCGACGACGACAGCGAGCCCGCGACGAACGCCGCCGTCAGCCACGGCAACGCCGCAAGCACCGCCGCGCCGAGCCCGACGCCTGCGCACAGTGTCCGCGAGCGGCCCGAACCCGGCACCGCGGCGCACACCAGCGCGACGGTCGCGGCGAGCATGAGACCGGTCGGCGTCAGCCCGGCGAGTGCGATCCAGAACGCCAGCGTGCAGACCTGCACCCACAGCCTGCCGCGCGCCGCTCGCATCCCAAGCACCGTCGCTGCCACCCACGGCAGGCATCCGTACCCGACCAGCAGGCTCCAGTGCCCCTGCAGAAGGCGTTCGGCGACATAGGGATTCCATACGGCAAGGGTCGCCGCGACGACTCCCCCGCCCACGCCCGCCGCCGGCAGGACGAGCGCCGCCAGCCGGGCACTGCCCCAGCCTGCGAACCACAGCCCGGCGATCAACAGAGCCTTGACGACGACGCCGCCGTCGACGACGTGGGATGCCAACGCCACCGCGTAATCCTGTGGCAGCGCGCGCGGTGCGGAGTCCGAAAGGCCAAGCGCCGCATCGGAGAGATGGGACCTCGGCGTCGAAACCGCGTCGCGCAGCAGCAGATAGCCGGGCGCCAGCAGCGGACCCGTCACCACGAGGGTGAGCGTCAGTGAGTAGGCGGGCGCCCAGAACGTCGCCAGATAGCGGTTGATCGGACCTACCGGTCCGGCGGCTGTCCACGCCGTTGCGTGGGCAGTTGCATCTTCTCGGTCTTCGCCTCGGCGCCGGGCACCTTGATGCCCTGGGTGTCGAAGAAGCCGTGGTCGGCCTCGTCGAGACCGGGGTCGATCAACGTGGACTCCGCGCGCAGGCTGAACGACCCGAGCAGCGCCCCGCCGATCAGCGAGACCAGCCCGATCGCGGTGAACGTGATCGGCAGGATGCGGCCCCACAGCGCCACCCGGTCACGTTCGTCGCGGGCAGTGGCGACCTGCGACTCCACCGTCTGCTCGGTCGACGTGACGGTGTAGTCGACGAAGGTGACCTCGGGCCGCAGCGCCTCACGCGCGTAGTACTGGTTCGCGCGTTCCTTGGACTTGACGATCGTGCCCGAAACCGGGTCGACCCAGAACGTGCGCTGCGCCGCGTAGTAGCGGGTCATGGTGATCTGCTCTTCGGGATCCCCTGGCAGCCCCCACATGCCCGCGGTGGCCGTCACCTGGCTGTCCTCGTCGTCGTCGTACAGCGACGCGTATTTCACCGGTTCGACGAGCTTGCCGTCGGCGTCGTAACCGACGTTCTGGGTGAACCGGTAGGTCGTCAGCCCGTTGACGTCCTCCTCGCCGTCGTAATTGGCGTCGAACGCCTTCTGGGCGATCGGATCGAAGAACGGGTAGGTCTTCTTCTCGGTGTCGAACGGGAAGCGGTAGGCCAGCCCTTCGTGCGGCAGCGCGATGTTCGTCGGCGGCTGGTCGTCCTCCATGGTGCGTGGCTTCTGGACGGCCCCGCCCGGGTTGCTCTCGCTCGAGACCGCCATCGCGGTCTTGCGGTCGAGGGTGACGGTGTCGACGAGGGCAAGCAGCAGGCCCGTGTCCTGTTGCTTGTCGGTGCGGCGCAGCGTCGTACCCACCTGCAGGGTGACGACCTCGGCGTTCGACGGCGTCTCGACACTGATCTGCTGCTGCTGGCTCACCGGCACGTTCTTACTGACCTCGAACTTCGGGGCGGCCAGCGAAGCCGGGTCGAACGCGGTGCCGGTGCCGTCGCTGACCAGGGTGGCGTCGAGATCCAACGGAATCTTGGTGATCTTGCCCTTGGTATAGGTGGTGAGCAGCAAGGCGGCGATCAGCAGGGCGGCTCCCAGCCCCAAGATCCCGCACGCCGCGATCCGCAACGCAACTGCGCGGTTCAAACCGTTCCTCCCTGGTTTTTGGCTGCCCCAATGGCTAGGGACCCTAACAGCACAAACTAAGGCCATCATTTACTACGACGGCTTACCCCTGCGCCATCCTGCACACTGGTCGCTGTGTCTGGTTCCGATGGTGTCGGCGGTACGCGGGGCTTCCTGCCCGCCGTCGAGGGCATGCGCGCCTGCGCGGCCGTCGGCGTGGTCGTCACCCACGTCGCGTTTCAGACCGGCCACACCGGCGGCGTGGCGGGCCGCCTGCTCGGCCGGTTCGATCTTGCCGTTGCGGTGTTCTTCGCCCTTTCGGGCTTCCTGCTGTGGCGCGGCCACGCCGCGGCGGCTCGCGGCCTGCGCCCCGTCCCGCCGACGGGCCACTACCTGCGGTCCCGCTTCGTGCGCATCATGCCGGCGTATCTGGTGGCGGTCGTGGTGATCCTGATGCTGCTGCCCGACGCCGAGGCGGACCTGACGGTCTGGCTGGCCAACCTGACCCTCACCCAGATCTATGTGCCGCTGACGCTGACTGCGGGGCTGACACAGATGTGGAGCCTGGCCGTCGAGGTCAGCTTCTACGTGGCCCTGCCCCTCATCGCGCTGCTCGTGCGCATGGCGCCGGTGAAGGCACGCATTCCCGTACTGGCCGGCGCGGGTCTGCTGAGCCTGGGCTGGGCGCTGATCCCGTTCGACACCCCGGTCGGCGTCAGTTCGGTGAACTGGCCACCGGCGTTCGTGTCCTGGTTCGTGGCGGGCATGCTGCTGGCGGAGTTGACCGTGACGCCGGTGGGCCTGCCCCACCGGCTGGCCAGAAACCGGATCCTGATGGCCGCCTTGGCCGTTGCCGCGTTCCTTGTCGCGGCTTCCCCGGTGGCGGGTCCCGAGGGCCTCACGCCCGGCACCGCGCAGCAGTTCATCGTGAAGGTCGCGATGGGCGCGATCGTCGCGGGCGCGCTGCTCGCGCCGCTGGTCCTCGACGCGCCGGACACGCCGCACCGACTTCTCGGCAGCACCACGATGGTGACTCTCGGCCGCTGGTCCTATGGGCTGTTCATCTGGCATCTGGCCGCGTTGTGGATGGTGTTCCCGATCATCGGCGAGTTCGCGTTCAACGGGCACATGCCGGTGGTGCTGGTGCTAACGGTGGTGATCGGCTTCGCGATCGCGGCGGTCAGCTACGCGCTGATCGAGTCGCCGTGCCGGGTCGCGTTGCGACGCTGGGAGTATCGCCGCAGCACGCCTGCCGAGCCCGCGCCCCCGCTCGACAGTGCGATCAGTGCGATCAGTGCGCGCGAGCCAGCCGCTCGATGACCTGGTCGCGCACGGCCGAGCGGCGCGCCTTGCCGGCATCGTCGCGCAGCGGGTGGTCGGTGAACTCCACCCGGCGCGGCACCTTGTAGCCCGCGATGCGCTCGGTGAGAAACGTGACGACGGTGGCCTCGTCGAGACGGTCGGACTGCACGATCGCGTACGGCACCTGGCCGAGGTCGTCGTCGGGTTTCCCGACGACCAAGCAGGACAACACGTCCGGGTGTTCGTTGAGCGCCGACTCGATCTCGGCGGGATACACGTTGCGGCCGCCGACGGTGAACATGTCCACGCGGCGGTCGTTGAGGTAGAGGAAGCCGTCTTCGTCGAAGTAGCCGAGGTCGCCGAGGGAATCCCAGCCGGCGCGGCTCTTGGCCGTCGACCCGATGTAGCGGTAGGTCGGCGCGCTGCCGGGTGAGGGGCGCATGTAGATCTCGCCGCTGACGCCCGGCGGGCACTCGTTGCCGTCGTCGTCCAGCACCTTCATCTCGCCTGCGACGACCACGCCGACCGAGCCCGGGTGGGCCAGCCACTGCTCACCGCTGATGAACGTCAACGCCTGGAGTTCGGTGCCGCCGTAGAGTTCCCACACCGCGTCCGGCCCGACGATGTCGATCCACGCCTGTTTGATCGCGGGCGGGCAGGGCGCGGCCAGATGCCAGAACCGGCGGATCGACGACAGGTCGTAGGCGTCGGGGTCGGCGCGGTACACCGGCAGCAGCCGCTGCATGATCGTCGGCACCGTCGCCAGGTAGGTCACCGCGTGCTCGGTGACGAGGCGCAGGAACTCGTGCGGGTCGAAGCGCGGCATCAGCACGAGGTGATGGCCCTGGACCAACCCGATCGCGAAGGTGGTGAAACCGGTGTTGTGGCTCAGCGGAACCGAGATGAGGTTGACGTCGCCCTCCCGCGCGCCGAGCGGATATCCCGCCCGCGGAGGAAGCCTGCTGTCGCCGCCCGCCTCGATCAGCTTCGGCCTGCCGGTGCTACCGCCCGACGCCATCGACTTCCACACCGGCGAGACCACCTCTTGCAGCGGGTCGGCCGAGGCGGCCGCGTCAGGCGCGAACCCCGCAGGCACGCTTGGGGTCCTGCCACGCGGATCATCGCGGCCGACGACCAGCGCCTGCGGTCGCAGGTCCAGCAGGGCCTCGAACTCCGCGTCGGGCAGTCGCGCCGACAACGGCTGCGGCGTCGCACCCAACTTCCACGCCGCCACCACCGACTGCGCCCACTGAATCGAGTTCGGCAGCACGATCGTCACGTAGTCGCCGACGCCGACGCCGCGTTCGGCGAAGGCCCGCGCCAGCCGGTTCGTGGAGAGGTCGAATTCGCGGCGGGTCAGGGTCGTCCCAGCGCACGTGATCGCGGGCGCGTCGGGGTCCTGCGCGGCGAGCGTGGAGACCTGGGCGCCGATTGCCGGGGTGTCCCCCGGCATGTCAGTAGGCACCCTGCGCGGCGAAGATGTCGCGCGGGTTGTCCACCATCATGGTGCGGATCTGCTCGTCGGTGACCCCGCGCTGCTTCAGCGCGGGGATCACATCGTCGGAGATGTGCAGATAGTGCCAATTGGGCATGGCGACGGGCACGAGTCCATCCGGCAGCCAGTCGAGGTAGCACGACGCGTCGTGGGACAACACCATCTTGTCGGCGTGCCCGCGTTCGCACATCGTCGCCACGGTGTTCACCCGCTGCTCGGTGTCGAGGAAGGTGTCGAGGCCGAAGCGGTCCATGCCGATGTAGGAGCCGTTGCCGATGAGCTCCTCGAGATAATCGATGTCGGTGGTGTCACCGCTGTGGCCGATCACGACCCGGGACAGGTCGACGCCTTCCTCGGCGAAGATCGCCTGCTGCTCTAGTCCGCGGCGGGTCGCGGCGTGGGTGTGCGTCGAGATCGGCACGCCGGTCTGGCGGTGCGCCTGCGCGACCGCCCGCAGCACCCGCTCGACGCCCGGCGTGACACCGGGTTCGTCGGTGGCGCACTTGAGGATCGCGGCCTTCACGCCGGTGTCCGCGATGCCTTCGGTGATGTCTCGGACGAACATGTCGGTCATGATCTCGGGGCCGTCGAGGAGGGTGCCGGGCCCCTGCAGCGACAAGCTGAGCGGCACATCGTTGTAGGTGTAGAGGCCCGTCGCGACGACGATGTTGATCTCGGTCTGTTCGGCGATGCGGGCGATGCGGGGGATGTAGCGGCCAAGCCCGATGACGGTCAGGTCGACGATGCTGTCGACGCCGCGGGACTTGAGCTCGTTGAGGCGGATGACCGCGTCGGCTTCGCGCTGGGCCTCGTCGCCCCACTGCCCGGGATAGTTCTGGGTGAGCTCGGTGGACATCGTGAACACGTGTTCGTGCATCAACGTCACTCCGAGGTCGGCGACGTCGATCGGCCCTCTTGCGGTATCGATTTGCGGCACGTCGCCGATGCTAGGGCCGCGACCGAGATCAGCGCCAGCAGCTGGACCACCCAGGAGTGGCCTACGTATCCGTCGACCGACCGCCACGGGTTCTGCGACAGCACCGCGCCTGCGAGGATCAGCCCTCCCGCGCTCACGCCGACGGCGACCGCGTCGCCCAGTTCGGCGCGGTTGCGCAGGAGGTATCCGACACCGAGGGCTGCACCGAACACGGCCACGCCCACGACACCGGCGATGACTCCACCGACGGCCAGCGTCGCCAGCCCGGCGACGCTCGTGGGCGGCTGCCATGGTCGCGCGGGCTCGGCGTCGGCGATCCGGCGTCGGCCGGGGACGAGGGCGAGCAGCGCCAGGACCGGCAACAGGGCGAGGCCGCCGATGATCCCGGCGCGGTAGGCGGAGTTGGATCCGAACGACAGCGTGACCGTGCCCGAGGTGCCCGCAGGCACCACCCAGCCCTGTTGCCAGCCGTTGACGGTCACCGGTGCCAGCGTCGCGCCGTCGGCGGCGGCCGTCCAGCCCGGATTGATGCTCTCGGGGACCACGAGGATGCGCGACGCCTGCGATACCGGCACCTCGACCTCCCGGTGGTCGGGTTTCCAAACGGCTGCTTTCACCGGACGTGTTGGCGCGGTGCTCATTTCGCGACCCAATGGCCCGACGAGTTGCACGCCGTCGGCGACGAAGGCCGCACCCGGGTTGACGATCAGTTCCTGCTGACCGGCCGGCAACGCGATCGGACCCGCCTGACACGGCGCGGCCGTTATCGGGTCGCCGTCGAGCAGAGCGCCGACCGTGGTGTCGATCCTGGTCTGCACGAACTGGCCCGCGACGGCGATGATCGGGCCCTTGCCGCAGGGCAGTGTCACCGCGCGCTGCCTGTTGCGCGCGGCGTCCGGGGCCGCGATCGGCCGACCCTGCGCGTCGAGGGCGGTCACCTCCGCCAGCCCCGGTGGTTTGAGTTGGTCGAAGCCGAGCGCAGTGCGGTCGATGATGTCGTCCCAGTCGAGGATGGACACCTTGATGGTGTCGGTGACCTTCGGCCGCAGTTTCACCGTCTGGGCGCCCGCATCGGCGGCCAGCGGACACACCTGCGGACCGTCACCGAGGTCGATCGCCACCAGCCGGGGATGGGCGGGCAGCGTCGACGGGCTCGGCGTCACCTGCAGTGCGCCGACCTCTTGTGCGACAGGCAGTTTCAACGTGAGATTCGGCGGTGTGCGATGCTGCACCACGCGCTGCGGTGCCGTCCACGATGTGCGCGGGTCGCCGTCGGCGGCGGCGTAGGCGGAGCCCTGTATGTCGATCGGGTCGGCGTCGCCGGTGGCGACTGCTGTGCCCGGTTGGCGCACCAGGTCGGCGAGGCTGGGCCCCTGGCGCGGTCGGACCCACACCGTCGGGCTGACCGAGATCGGTTCGGGCACCGTCAGCGTCCGGCTCAGGTTCACCGGCTCCTCGGGCGCCAACGCCATCGTCGCCGCGCAGTGCACTCCGTCGGGGCCGTCCGCGCAGCCGGACCGGCCCAACAGTTCCGAGCCCAGATCCCATTGCGCGACAGCGGAGTTCGCAGGTGGTCCGGGGACAGAGACGGTGTGGCGCAGCTGGATCGGATGGGCGAAGCCCGACGCGTCGTACTGCGTGACGGTGAAGTCGGTGATACCGAACTGCACTCCGGGCGACCCGTCGTCGGTGCCCGTTGCGGTGATGCGCACCCACGGCGTCTCCCCGTAGGGCAGCGCCGCCGTGACGGGCTTGCCGGGCTCGTCGAAGCGGAGGGTGCTGGTTCCGTTGACGGTGGAGATCTCCATCCGCCGAACCTGTGCGCCGACGGCGGTGGCGCTCGGCGTGACGGTGATGGTCGCGTTGGTCACGGGATGGTCGAAGTCGACCTGCAGCCACTGCCCGACAGCGGACTGGAGCGAGTTCGACACCCAACTGGTCGACGGGTCGCTGTCGATGGCCGCGGTCGGCGCGGTGGCAGGGGCGACGTTGGGAAGCGCGGTGGAGTCCGACGCTGAGCTCGAGACGGTGATCCGGCCGCCGTTCCAGTCGCCGTGCACCAGGCGGGTGTCGCCTGCCGGGTAGTCAGGCACGCGGTTGAACGTGTGCCTGGTGTCGCCTTCGGCGCGGATCGCCGACGAGTGGTGGTCGACGCGGCCGTAGTCGGTCTCGCGGGCCAACGGGGTGTCGGTGACG
Organism: Actinomycetes bacterium; assembly: GCA_023415515.1. Classification (GTDB taxonomy): domain Bacteria; phylum Actinomycetota; class Actinomycetes; order Mycobacteriales; family Mycobacteriaceae; genus Mycobacterium. The sequence goes on along the minus strand of JAEZKH010000023.1, from coordinate 5,687 downwards.
GTCACGACGGGTGTCGGCAGCCCGGCACGCTGTGCGTCGGCGGTCAGCAGCATCGGCCCGAGCGGTGGCTGGTCGCGCAGCCTGCGCCGCTCGTCGAGCCTCAGCAGCGCCTCGGGCCCGCCGTCGACGCGGGCCATCGCGTCGGTGTCGGTCAGATACGGCGAACCGGGTGGCGCCGACGACTCGACCCGGTAGATCTCGACGGCCGGGTACTTCGGCCGCAGTCCACTGTCGGTGATGAAGCCCGTCAGGGTCCCCGGGCCGACCTGCTCGCCGAACTCGGCGACCTTCGACAACCCCGGTGAGCCGTCGATCGCCCGGTGCACCAGGACCGGCCGTGCCGACCGCGACGTCTCGGGATCGAGGTCGTTGCGGACGACGACGTACGAAATCCCTTGTCGAGCAAGCGTATCGGCCAGGCCCGCGGAGGGCCGGCCGGCGGCGAAGAGTCGCTGAACCGAGTCGAGGGCGCGAATGGTCTGCGGCGGGGTGAGCGGTATGGAGTCCCGAACGCCCCACGGGCTGTCACCGAGCACCTGCAGTGGCTCGTCATGGCTGGATCCCCATGTCTGCGTCGCGAACGGCGCGCCTGGCGCGACGAGAACACGGCCGGGCGGCGACCCGGTGTTGTGCTCGTCGAGCCAGGCGGCCGCCTGGTGCCAGTACGGCGGGATCGCCTCGAATGCGCCGGGCGGGGGCAGCCGACCGGTCCACGCCAGCGAGCTGGCCGCGGCCAATGCCACCAGCACCACCGTGCCGACGGCCACCCGTTTGTCGTTCTCCGGGTGGGCGAAGGCGTGCATCCACTCCCGTCGCGGCACCCCTGGGGGCAGTGGGATGCGGCCGAGCAGATGTGCGAGCCCCAGCACCAGCGGCAGGCGGATCAACGGCTCCAGCTTGTGGACGTTGCGCAGGGGGGTGCCGTCGGCGTCGAGGAATGTCTGAACCGCGTGCGCCAGCGGCGATCCGAGGCCGCCCGCGTATCCGGCTGCCAGCAGCGTGATGCCGGTCAGCAGGATCACCACCAGCCTGCCGCGGGCGGGCATCGTGCGCATCGCCAACCCGGCGAGGCCCGCCGCCGCCACGATCGTGGTGGCCAGCACGGCGACGGTCCCTGTCACCAGCGTCGCCCCTGCGGTGGCGTTCGGCGCGACGAACGGTGTCCAACTGTCGGTGCCGCGCAGTACCTCGGTCAGCGACGTCCACTGGGTGGTGACCCCGGAGGATTCGATGAAGTCCAAGAACGGCGGGCTGATCCGGCCGAGCATCACCAGCGCCACCACCCACCACGCGGTGGCCAGCGCGGCGCACAGCGCCCACCACGCGGTGAACCGCAGCCACCGCCGGTTGGGCCGGTGACAGGCCCACCAGATCAACGCGGGCAGGCACCCCGTCAGCGTCGCGACCGCGTTGACCGCGCCCATCAACGCCAGCGCCAGCGCCGACCGCGCCGCGAGCACCCGCACCGAGTGCGAACCCGAACCGCGCAATGCGAGCACGACAGGAAGCAGCACCCACGGCGCAAGCATCATCGGCAGCGTCTCCGACGAGATCGCACCGATCGTGGTCAGCACGCGCGGCGACAGTGCATACGCCGCGGCCGCGATGAGCCGCGAACCCGGCGATCCGATGCCGAGCGCTTCCGCCAGCCGCAGCAGGCCCCAGAATCCGGCGGTCAGCAGCAGCGCCCACCACAGCCGCTGGGTGACCCAGCCGGGCAGCCCAAGGACGTCGCCCAAGAGAAAGAACGCGCCGTGCGGGAACAGGTAGCCATACGCCTGGTTCTGCGCCTGTCCGAACGGCAGTTCGCTGTTCCACAGGTTCAGCGCGCGGGCAAGGAACCGCAGCGGGTTGGCGGTGAGGTCGAGCTTGGTGTCCGGGGAGATCTTGCCGGGCGACTGGGCGAATGTGAGGGCCAGCGACAGCGCCGCGACCAGCCACAGCCAGCGGCGCTCGACGGGAGTAGAGCTAGCTCCGGTCGCCGTACTCGACACGGTTCAGCACGGCTGACGCCGGATCGCCGGCCTGCACCGGCGGCTTGGTGTCCTGCTGCACCATCAGCGTGATGCCGAAGATGGCGGCCGCGCCCAGCAATAGGCCGACAACGATGCTTGCCGCAGCGGGCACCAGAAACCGGTCCATGCGAGCCAAACTAACATGCGGTCCATGTCCGCAGATGAGGGCCATGACAGCATGTCCTGCATGTCCTTGACGAGCGCTCGCCCGCGGAAACGACCAGCCCTGCCCCGCCTGATCGGTGTCCTCGCGGCGATGAGCGGCCTGCTGCTCGGCTGCTCGGCCGCCGCCGAGAAACCCGAGGCGTCGCCGTCCAACACCTCGTTGGACAAGCCGCTGCCCGCCGCCGCACCGCCGGCCTGTGGTGACGTGCTGGCCTCCATGTCGGTCCGCGACAAGCTGGCCCAGCTGCTGATGGTCGGGGTCACCGGCGCCGACGACGCCCGCGCCGTCGTCGACAACCACCACGTCGGCGGCATCATGATCGGCAGCTGGACCGACCTGTCGATGATGGGCGCCCCGCTTGCCGAGATCGCCGACTCCGCGAGCCCGCTTCCGTTGGCCGTCAGCGTCGACGAGGAGGGTGGCCGGGTGTCGCGCCTTGCGTCGCTGATCGGCCAGCAGCCGTCCCCGCGGGTGCTCGCGGCGACCATGACGCCCGACGAGGTCCGCGGTATCGCGTTCCAGCGCGGGCAGGCCATGCGGGGCCTCGGCGTCACCATCGACTTCGCCCCTGTCGTCGACACCACCACAGAATCCGACGACGAGGTGATCGGCGACCGGTCGTTCGGCTCCGATCCGCAGCAGGTGATCGCCTACGCGGGCGCCTATGCGCAGGGCCTGCGCGACGCCGGCGTGCTGCCGGTGCTCAAGCACTTCCCCGGCCACGGGCACGCATCTGGCGACTCGCACGAGAGCGGCGTCGTCACCCCGCCGCTCGACGAACTCAAGGCCGACGACCTGATCCCGTATGCGGCGTTGACCCCGCAGGCGCCGGTGGCTGTGATGGTGGGCCACATGCAGGTGCCCGGCCTGACCGGCACGGACCCGGCCAGCCTCAGCCCGGCCGCCTATCAGTTGCTCCGGTCGGGCGGTTACGGCGGCCCCGGGTTCGGCGGCCTCGTCTACAGCGACGACCTGTCCAGCATGGGCGCGATCAACCAGCGCTACGGCGTCGCCGACGCGGTGCTGCGCGCCCTTCAGGCAGGTGCCGACGTCGCGCTGTGGGTCACCACCGACGAGGTGCCCGCGGTGCTCGACCGGCTGGAGAAGGCCCTTGCGGCGGGCGAACTGTCGCAGGCGAAGGTCGACGACTCCGTGCTCAAGGTGGCCACCCAGAAGGGGCCGAACCCGAAATGCTGATGGGCTCCTAGAGGGAGTACACCCGCTCGGCGTTGTGCACGCCGATCATGTCGACGATGGCGATCGCATCCCTTTCGCTGCAGTCGCCGTCGCGAACCCATTCGCCGAGGACGAGTCCCATCGAGCGGCGCCACAGCACCGCGCCGAGCAGATGAAGTTCCGGCGGCCCGAACGCGTCGCTGCTGTACAGCTGTTTTGCGAACGGCGCGGTGTCGAGTGCTTCGGCGACCAGCGAGGTGGCCCGGCTGCCGAGGTAGTTGATGGCCAGGCCGACGTCGAAGTTCACGTGGTCGAACGCTTGGGCGAGATAGCCCGCCTGCCGGTGAAACGGGTAGCAGTGCAGCAGCAGCACGGGCACCGGCGCCATCGCGCGCAGCAGCGGAAGCAGCAGCAGGGGGTCGGTCCGGTTGAGGTCGAGGTCGCGGTCGCCGAACCCGACATGCACCTGCAGCGGTAGCCCGTGGTCGGCGGCGGTGTGCACACCGAACGCGATCAACACCGGGCTGTCGACCCGTAACTCGTTGCCGTTGGCGCGAGTAGCGGTCGCGTTGTCGATCACGGCCATGTCGGTCGGGCGCGACCAGTCGATGTCGAAGCCGGTGCGATAGGCGACGATGGTCTTGGTGCCGACGACGTCGGGCGAGTCGGCGGCCTGCGCGAGTGCCGACCGGAACGCGTCGGGGAAGTCGACCGGATCGACGCCCGCCTCCAGCAGGTCTTCGGTGAGCCGCTCCAACCGCAGGATCGACGATGCGGGTCGTCCGGTCAGCTCCGCCATCTGCTCAGGCGTGGTGAGCAGATCGCCCTTGAACCCGGTGTCCACCACCCAGCGCGAGACGCCCGCCTTCGTCAGCATCGCGGTGGTCAGCTCGTCGGGACCGAACTCGCCACGGCGCGCCCAGTACTCGTCGGCCGACGCATGCGCGGGGAGCCCCAGCACCGGTGCGCACCACCGCCGGATGGCCAGCCCGAGCGGCGAGTCGAACATCGTCATGAAATCGGGCACGGGATCGGTGGACCCCTCGTTGATCGAAGCCTCGAACCCGGCCCTGTCGACGGGCTTGTTGAACGCGCCGTGCACATGGTGGTCGACGAGTTCGATGCCGCGGATGTGGTCGGCCAGCGCGGCGGGCACCCGGTCCCCGACGCCGTCGAAGACGTCTGCCACCTCACCAGCCGGCATAGCGCGCAACCTCCTCGGCGTCGACCTTCCCTGCGGCGGCGTCGGCGATGGCGTCGCCGAGGATGGCCGCCGCGCGTGCGGCCTCGTCCTCGGTCAGCACCAGCGGCGGGGTGATCTCCAAGACGTTGCCGCCGACGTAGAAGACGACCGCGCCCAGCTCCCATGCACGGTAGACGACCTGTGCGGCGAAGCGCGGATCACGGTCGCCGGTCTGCGGGTCGACCAGCTCGAGCCCGATCGCGAGCCCGCGGCCGCGCACGTCGCCGATGCGGTCGGCGCCCGGCGAGCCGGTCAATCCCCGCAACGCATCGGCAAGGGCCGCACCGACTTCGGCGGCATGGTCGGCCAGTCGGTCGGCGACGATGGTGGCGAGCACCGCGCGGCCCGCCGCAGTGCACACCGGGTTGCCCGCCGTGGTCAACAGGGCCGCTGCGGGCGGTTCGTCGAGGATCGCCGCCGGGCCGACCGCCGCCGACAGCGGTAAGCCGCCGCCGAGCACCTTGCCGAACGTCACGATGTCGGGCACGACGCCGTCGTGCTCGAAGGCGTGCAGCGTGCCGGGACGGGCAAGGCCCATCTTGACCTCGTCGCAGATCATCGGGACGCCGTTGGCGCGGCACCGGTCGTGCAACGCGGCGAGGAAGCCGTCGGGCGGCACCACGAGCCCGCCGTCGGACAGGATCGGCTCGACGATCAGGCAGGCGACCGATCCGGTGGCCATGTGCTTGTCTGCGAGTTCGAGGCACCGTGCCATGTCGGCATCGATACCGTCGGGCGACGGCCGAAAAGGGTTGGGGTACGGCAGGAACACCGAATCGGCGTCGGGGGGCACGCCCGCGTCGACGTGCACACCGGAAACGCCCATCGCCACCCCGACGCCGCCGTGGTAGCTGTGCTCGAATGCGATCACCGTGCGCTTGCCCGTCGCATACCTGCAGGCCCGCAGCGCGACGTCGTTGGCGTCAGAACCCGCGTGCCCCAGGTAGACCCGGCGCTCGCCGCTGCCCGGCACCAACGCAAGCAGGTCCTCGGCCAGCCCGACCGAGTCGGGATGCACCGCCGAAAGCCCGCCGGCGCCCGGCGCTGACCGGACCGCTCGGCTGACCGCTTCGGCCCCCGCCCGGGG
>JAEZKH010000507.1 GCA_023415515.1 Actinomycetes bacterium | reverse complement strand
CCCAGGTGGTGGCGGCGGCGGTAACTACCGCACCGGTGGCCCCGGCGGTGGCGGCGGAGGCGCACCGGCAGGCGGCGGCGGTGGTGGCTATCGTGGTCGTCCCGGCGGCGGTGGCCGTCCCGGTCAGCGTGGCGGAGCGGCGGGCGCGTTCGGACGTCCCGGCGGCGCCCCGAAGCGTGGCCGTAAGTCAAAGAGGGCAAAACGCGCCGAATACGAGAACATGCAGGCGCCGGTCGTCGGCGGGGTGCGGTTGCCGCACGGCAACGGCGAGACCATCCGGCTGGCCCGCGGCGCGTCGCTGAGCGATTTCGCCGAGAAGATCGACGCCAACCCCGCGGCTCTGGTGCAGGCGCTGTTCAACCTCGGCGAGATGGTCACCGCGACCCAGTCGGTCGGTGACGACACGCTGGAACTGCTCGGCAGCGAGATGAACTACAAGGTGCAGGTCGTGTCCCCGGAGGACGAGGACCGCGAGCTGCTCGAGTCGTTCGATCTGACCTACGGCGAGGACGAGGGAGACGAGTCCGACCTGGCGAGCCGACCGCCGGTGGTCACCGTGATGGGTCACGTCGACCACGGCAAGACCCGTCTTCTCGACACCATCCGCCAGGCCAATGTGCGCGAGGAGGAAGCCGGTGGCATCACCCAGCACATCGGCGCGTATCAGGTCGCGGTCGACTTCGACGGCGGGCAGCGGCTGATCACCTTCATCGACACCCCGGGTCACGAGGCGTTCACCGCCATGCGTGCCCGCGGCGCGAAGGCCACCGACATCGCGATCCTCGTGGTCGCCGCCGACGACGGCGTCATGCCGCAGACGGTCGAGGCCATCAACCACGCGCAGGCCGCAGATGTCCCGATCGTCGTGGCGGTCAACAAGATCGACAAAGAGGGCGCCGATCCGGCGAAGATCCGCGGCCAGCTGACCGAATACGGGCTGGTGCCCGAGGAGTTCGGCGGCGACACCATGTTCGTCGACATCTCCGCCAAGCAGGGCACCAACATCGAGGCGCTCGAGGAGGCGGTGCTGTTGACCGCCGACGCCGCGCTGGACCTGCGGGCCAATCCCGACATGGAGGCCCAGGGCGTGGCGATCGAGGCGCACCTCGACCGCGGCCGCGGGCCGGTGGCCACCGTGCTCATCCAGCGCGGCACGCTGAAGGTCGGGGACTCGGTCGTCGCGGGCGACGCGTACGGCCGCGTCCGCCGCATGGTCGACGAACACGGCGACGACGTCGAGGCGGCGCTGCCGTCGCGACCGGTGCAGGTCATCGGGTTCACGTCGGTGCCGGGCGCGGGCGACAACCTGCTCGTCGTCGACGAGGACCGCATCGCGCGCCAGATCGCCGACCGCCGCAGCGCGCGCAAGCGCAACGCGATGGCAGCCCGCAGCCGCAAGCGGATCAGCCTCGAGGACCTGGATTCGGCGCTGAAGGAAACCAGCCAGCTGAACCTGATCCTGAAGGGCGACAACGCGGGCACCGTCGAGGCGCTGGAGGAGGCCCTGATGGGCATCCAGGTCGACGACGAGGTCGAACTGCGCGTCATCGACCGCGGTGTCGGCGGTGTCACCGAGACGAACGTCAACCTGGCGTCGGCCTCGGATGCGGTCATCATCGGCTTCAACGTGCGCGCCGAGGGCAAGGCCACCGCGCTGGCCAACCGCGACGGCGTCGAGATCCGCTACTACTCGGTGATCTACCAGGCCATCGACGAGATCGAGAGCGCGCTCAAGTGCATGCTCAAGCCGATCTACGAGTAGAAGGAGCTGGGCCGGGCCGAGATCCGCGCGATCTTCCGGTCGTCGAAGGTCGGCAACATCGCCGGCTGCCTGGTCACCTCGGGCGTCATCCGCCGCAATGCCAAGGCGCGGTTGCTGCGCGACAGCGTGGTGGTCGCCGAGAACCTGACCGTGTCCTCGCTGCGTCGTGAGAAGGACGACGTGACCGAGGTCCGCGACGGCTACGAGTGCGGTTTGACGCTGACCTACTCCGACATCAAGGAAGGCGATGTCATCGAGACGTACGAGCTGGTCGAGAAGGCACGGACCTAACCGTGGCTGACCCGGCACGGGCACGCCGGCTGGCCAAGCGCATCTCCGAGATCGTCGCCTCGGCGATCGAGTACGAGATCAAGGATCCGCGGCTGGCCGGCGTGACGATCACCGACGCCAAGGTGACCAACGACCTGCACGACGCCACCCTCTACTACACGGTGCTGGGCAGGTCGCTCACCGAGGAGCCCGACTACGAGGGCGCTGCGGCGGGATTGTCGAAGGCGACGGGTGTCCTGCGCAGCAAGGTGGGCGCCGAACTCGGAGTGCGCTTCACCCCGACCTTGGCGTTCGCGCGAGACACCGTGCCCGACGCGGCCAACCGGATGGAGGAGCTGCTGGCGCGTGCCCGCGCCGCGGATGAGGATTTGGCGAGAGTTCGTCAGGGCGCCAAGCACGCGGGCGAGTCCGACCCGTATCGTCAGGACGGGGTGGTGGGGGTACCGCCCGCCGGCGAAGCCGGTGGGGACGGTGCCGGCGGGGAGCTGGATGACGAGCGAGACGCTGAGGACACCGTTGACCGCGATTGACCCGAAGACCGACGCAGACCTGGCAGGTCAGCGTGTCGACGCAGACGGCGCAGCCGCACTGCTGAACGCCGCGAGTTCGGTGAGCGTGGTCTGCCACGTCTATCCCGACGCCGACACCGTCGGGGCGGGCCTGGCGTTGGCGCTCGTCCTCGACCGGGCGGGCAAAGACGTCGAGGTCAGCTTCGCCGAACCCGCGGGCCTGCCCGAGTCCCTGCAGTCGCTGCCCGGTGGGAATCTGCTGATCCCGCCCGGCGACATGCGCCGCGACGCCGATCTCGTCGTCACGGTCGACATCCCCAGCGTGAACCGGCTCGGCTCGCTGCGGGAGCTCGCCGACCCGGGTCGCGCGCTACTCGTGATCGATCACCACGCGTCCAACCAGCTGTTCGGCACCGCGAACTTCGTCGATCCCGCGGCGGACTCGACGACGATGCTGGTCGCCGAACTGCTCGATGCTTGGGGCAAGCCGATCGACGCCGCGGTGGCGCACTGCGTCTACGCCGGCCTGACCACCGATACCGGCTCGTTCCGGTGGGCCAGCGCGCGCGCACACCGCTTGGCCGCCCGGTTGGTCGATCTGGGTGTCGACAACGCCGCGATCAGCCGCACCCTGCTGGACAGCCATCCGTTCGCGTGGCTGCCGATGCTGTCGCGTGTGTTGTCGTCGGCGAAGTTGCTTCCCGACGCCGCAGAAGGGCGCGGCTTCGTGTACGCCGTTGTCGGACACCAAGAGTGGGCCAATGCCCGACCGGAGGAAGTCGAGAGCATCGTCGACATCGTGCGGACCACGCAGCAGGCCGAGGTCGCGGCGGTTTTCAAGGAGATCCAACCGGGGCACTGGTCGGTGTCGATGCGGGCCAAATCGATGGATCTCGCGTCGATCGCCAGCGCGTTCGGGGGCGGGGGACACCCGCACGCCGCTGGATATTCGACCGCCGGATCGGCCGACGATGTCGTGCAGGCGCTCGCCGTCGCTCTCGGCTGACGATCGTCCTGGCCGCCTTGGCTGAGCCGGAACCGGAACCGCCGGTCGCGCCCGCGACCGGGCGCCGCATCGCCGGGTTGGCGCTTCCCGCGTTGGGTGTGCTGGCCGCCGAACCCGTCTACCTGCTCTTCGACCTCGCCGTCGTCGGTCGACTCGGCGCCCTCAGCCTGGCCGGTCTCGCGATCGGCGGTCTGGTCCTCGCCACGTTGAGTTCGCAGATGACGTTCCTGTCCTACGGCACCACCGCGCGTTCGGCACGGTTCTTCGGTGCAGGCAACCGGGAGGCGGCCGTCGGCGAGGGGGTGCAGGCCACCTGGCTGGCCCTCGGAATCGGGCTCCTGGTCATCGCGGTGTTCCAAATCGTCGCGGTGCCACTGGTATCCGCGCTCGCGGCCGGTGGCGACATCGCCGAGGCGGCGCTGCCGTGGGTGCGGATCGCGATCATCGGGGTGCCCGCGATCTTGATCTCGGCGGCGGGCAACGGCTGGATGCGCGGCGTGCAGGACACCGTACGACCGTTGCGCTACGTCGTCTTCGGGTTCGCGGTCTCGGCTGTGCTGTGCCCGCTGCTGGTGTATGGCTGGCTCGGTATGCCCCGCCTGGAACTCGCCGGTTCGGCCATCGCCAACCTGACCGGCCAGTGGTTGGCCGCGCTGCTGTTCTGCCGCGCGCTCCTGGTCGAGCGGACGCCGCTGCGCATTCAACCCGAGGTGCTTCGCGCACAGGTGGTGATGGGACGCGATCTGTTGTTGCGGACGCTGGCGTTCCAGGCCTGCTTCGTGTCGGCGGGAGCGGTTGCCGCCCGTTTCGGCGCCGCGGCGGTGGCCGCCCATCAGGTGGTGCTGCAGCTGTGGAGTTTCCTTGCGCTGGTACTGGATTCGCTTGCCATTGCGGCGCAGTCGCTGGTGGGCGCCGCGCTGGGTGCCGGTGAGTTGGCGCACGCCAGGTCGGTGGCCTGGCGGGTCACCATCTTCTCCGCCGTGGCCTCCGCAGTGCTCGCGGGCATCTTCGCGGTCGGCGCTTCGGTTTTCCCAAGCGTATTCACCGACGACCGTTCCGTGCTGGCCGCGATCGGCGTGCCGTGGTGGTTCATGGTCGCTCAATTGCCCGTTGCCGGAATCGTTTTCGCTCTCGACGGCGTGCTGCTGGGTGCCGGAGACGCGAAGTTCATGCGCAACGCCACCCTGGTCAGCGCGCTCGTCGGGTTTCTGCCGTTGATCTGGCTCTCGCTCGCATTCGGCTGGGGTCTGGTCGGCATCTGGTCGGGGCTGAGCACCTTCATGGTGTTGCGTCTCGCTTTCGTCGGCTGGCGTGCGTTCTCCGGTCGCTGGCTCGTGCCGGGCACGGCGTGACGTTTCCCGCGCACCGCCGCGAGACGGTGACGCGTTTGAGAGGATCGTCGCGATGAACAAGCTCGCCTACCTCACCGCCGCGGCGGCGCTGACAGGTCTCGTGCCGCTCCCGGCGGCCACGGCGGAGCCCGTCGCGAACACGGTGGGCACCGCGGTGCAGGTGGTGATCCACCGAGCGTTCGCCGAGATCCCCGAACCGGATCAGTGCGCAGGCGCCGGACCTCTGGTCTCCGTGCGACGCGGGTCCTCGGTGGTGCTGTCGGAGGTGTCGGGCAGTGCCGACGCTCCGAAAGTGGCCGTCGGCCAGTTCCTGCGGTCGCGGCTGAAGGACGGCACGTGTCAGGTCATGTACATCACGAGCGCGCCGGCGATGCCCGCGTTCAACGTTGCGTTCGTCGGACCGGAGGGGAGTTCGAGCGCGACGTTCGGGCCGAGCGCCGCCGAACCCGTCACCGACCAGCCCGGCATCGGGCAACTGGTGCGGGTCGACATGGAAGTCGACATGGAATTCGAGCCGCAGCCCTAGCCGGCCACCCGCGCGATGACGGCCCAACCGATCTCGTTGGTGCGCACGTCGATGTCGCCGAATCCGGCGGTGGTCAGCCGCGCGGGCAACGTCGTGGGATCGACCGGGTTGTAGGTGTCGCCGTCGTGGTGTGCCTTCAACTCCTCGCTGCCCAGGCTGTCGCTGGCGACGAGCGGCGCGCCGGGCCGCAGCACCCTGGCGATCTCGGCGAACAGCCGGTCCTGCAGTTCACCGGTCGGCACGTGGTGCAACATCGTGAAACACGCCGCCCCCGAGAACCTGTTGTCCTC
>JAEZKH010000403.1 GCA_023415515.1 Actinomycetes bacterium | reverse complement strand
GCCGTGGGCCGCGCGGTACGGGCCTCGCTGATCGTCGTGGTCTTCGTGACCCTGGTGATCTCGCTGTCCGTATACGGCCAGTCCGGCAACTTCCACCTCTCCGGGTGACGCCATGACCACCAACCGTCGTACACGACGCATTCACCCAGCCTGGTCGGCCATCGTCCTGATGGCGGTCATAGTCGTCTTCGCCGTGGTGTGCTCGGCCCTGTTCGCCGGGTTGATGCAATCGACCGTCCCCGTCACGTTGACCTCGGATCGCTCCGGGCTCGTCATGGAATCAGGCGCGAAGGTCAAGATGCGCGGCGTCGAGGTCGGGCGCGTCACCGGAATCGCCGGCGGCGAGGACCCCGTCGTCGTGCACCTGGCCATCGATGCCAGACAGGTCAAGGCGATACCCGCCAACGTCGGCGCCCAGATCCGGGCCACCACCGCGTTCGGCGCCAAGTACGTCGACCTGATCTACCCCACCGACCCGAGTGCCCAACGGCTGCGCGCAGGTACGGTGCTGCACTCGCTCAACGTCAGCACCGAAGTCAACACCGTCTTCGAGAACCTCACCGCTCTGCTGCGCCAGATCGACGTCGCCAAGTTGAACTCCACCCTCACCGCGATCGCCGAAGGGGTGCGCGGACAGGGAGAGCGCATCGGAGAAGCGACGACCGCCGCCTCGAACGTGCTGACCTCCCTCAACCCGCGCATGCCGCAGTTGCAGCAGGACTGGCGCTCGTTCACCGGATTCAACGAGGCCTACGACGGAGCGGCGGAGCACCTGCTGGCCACGCTGGACGCCGCGGCCACCACCGCGACCACCGTCACCGACCATCAGGCCGATCTCGACGCGCTGCTGCTCGGCACCGTCGGGTTCTCCGATGCGGGCATCAATCTGATCGCCCCCAACGCCGACAATGTCGTCGCCGGCATCAACACCACCCGGCCCACCACCGATCTGCTGCTCAAGTACAACCCGGAGTACACCTGCCTCATCGTCGGGGCCAAGTGGTTCCTCGACAACGGCGGCTACGAGAACATCGGCGGTAACGGCCGCACGCTGGTGTCCGACTCCGCGTTGCTGGCCGGTGATCAGCCCTACGTCTATCCCGACAACTTGCCGGTGGTGGCCGCGAAGGGAGGACCGGGTGGCAAACCCAGCTGCGGGTCGTTGCCCGACGTATCCAAGAACTTCCCTGTGCGCCAACTGATCACAAACACCGGGTGGGGCACCGGCCTGGACGTCCGGCCCAATCCCGGGATCGGACACCCGTGGTTGCTGAACCTGTTCCCGGTCACCAAGGGTGTGCCCGAGCCGCCGCGCACCCACGGCGACGCAGCGCCGGCGCCAGGACCGATTCCCTATCCGGGAGCACCGCCCTACGGGGCTCCCCTGTACGGGCCCGACGGAACGCCGTTGTGGCCGGGCGTGCCGCCCGCACCGCCACCGGCCCCGCCGGCGCCCTGAGACCCGACGATTCAAGGCAGGAGTGATCCTCGTGCGAGACAACCTGCGTGCAGCCGCCCTGCGGTTCGCGGCGTTCTTCGTGGCGTGCATATTCGGCGCATTCGCCGTGCTCGCGGTGTTCGCCTCCCTCCGCTTCGGTCCCCAACAGACCTACCGGGCGGAGTTCAGTGATGTCACCGGGCTCAAGGAAGGGAACTTCGTGCGCATCGCCGGCGTGGAGGTCGGCAAGGTCAACAAGATCTCGATCAACCACAACGCCGTTGCGGTGGTGGACTTCTCGGTCGACGAGTCGGTCGTGCTCACCGACGGCAACCGCGCGTCGATCCGGTGGGCGGACCCCATCGGGGGGCGCTACATGGAACTCGAGGAGGGTGCAGGCGGACTCACTCGAATCCGGCCCGGCGGGACCATTCCGCTGGACCACACCACGCCCGCGCTGGACCTCGACACGCTCATCGGTGGCTTCCGTCCGCTGTTCCGCGCCCTCGACCCGCAACAGGTCAACGCCCTCAGCGGACAACTCATCGCGGCGTTGCAAGGTCAGGCCGGCGCCGTCGGTTCCTTCCTGACTCAGGCGGCCACCGTGACCAACGCGCTGGCCGACCGCGACGACGTCATCAAGCAGGTAATCGAAAACCTCGACGCCGTACTCGGCTCGCTGGGGGACCACAGCGACCAACTGACCAAGACGGTGACGACGCTCAGTGAGACGGTCAAGGTGTTGGCCGACCGCAAGACCGACGTGAGCAACGCCGTTGCGGCCGTCGACGCGGCCTCGAAAACCGTCGCCGACCTACTCGTAGAGGCGAGGCCACCGCTGAAAAACACTGTCCACCAAGCTGATCGGACAGCGGGGCTCGTAGTGGCCGACCACGAGTACGTCGACGATCTACTCAACACACTGCCCGACGCTTACAAGGCACTGGCCCGCCAGGGCCTCTACGGCGACTTCTTCAGCTTCTACCTGTGCGATCTGATTCTCAAATTCAACGGCAAGGGCGGACAACCGGTTTACGTCAAGGTCGCCGGCCAGGACTCCGGACGGTGTGCACCGAAATGAAATCGTTCTCCGAGCGGAATCCGTTGATGATCGCAGCGATAGGCGCCTCGTTGACCGCGGCATGCACAGTGACCGCGCTCAATTACGACAAGCTGCCCTTCGTCCACAGCCGCACCGCCTACTCGGCCTACTTCGCCGAGGCGGGTGGGCTCGTCGACGGGGCGTCGGTGCAGGTGTCGGGGTTCTCCGTCGGTGAAGTCACCGGCGTCTCCCTCGACGGGGACAAAGTTCTCATCACCTTCGACGTCGACAGCGACGTGCGCATCGGCGACCGCAGCGAGGCGTTCATCCGCACCAAGAGCCTGTTGGGCGGCAAGGAGTTGGCGATCACCCCGCGCGGTGACGGACATCTGGCGGCGCCGATCCCGCTGGAGCGCACCACCCCGCCCTATCAGCTGCCCGACGCGCTGGGCGATCTCTCGTCGACGGTCAGTCAGCTCAACACCACCGGTTTCTCCGACGCGCTGGCCACCGTGGCCCAGACATTTCACGACACACCCCCGCAGCTGCAGGTCGCGGTGCAGGGGCTGGGACGGCTGACCGCGACGATCGACTCGCGCGACCGAGAACTGCGCAGCCTGCTGGCCAACGCCCGCAAGGTGACCGGCGTGCTGGCCGAACGCACCGACCAGATCGTCGGTCTGGTCAACCAAGCCGATGCGCTTCTGGTGCAGTTGCTGTCGCAGAGCAATGCGCTCGACGAACTCTCGGCGGACCTATCGGCGTTCGCCAAGCAGCTGTCGGGGTTCGTCGCCGACAACCGCGACCAGTTCAAACCCGCGCTGGACAAGCTCAACGGCGTGCTCACCATCGTCGACAACCGCAAAGAGCGCATCCAACAAGCCGTCAAGTATCTCAACGCCTACGCAATGTCGCTGGGCGAGTCCGTGGCGACAGGGCCGTTCTTCAAGTCCTATCTGGTGAATCTCCTTCCCGGACAGTTTATTCAGCCCTTCGTGGATGCGGCGTTCTCCGACCTGGGTCTGGACCCCAACGTCAAACTGCCCTCCGAGCTCAGCGACCCGCAGACCGGCCAGCCGGGCACACCGGCGTTGCCGGTGCCGTTCCCCCGCACCGGCCAGGGCGGAGAACCCCGGCTGAACCTGCCCGACGCCATCACCGGCAAGCCAGGTGACCCGCGTTACCCCTACCGTGAACCGCTTCCCGCACCGCCGCCGGGCGGACCGCCCCCCGGTCCCCCCGCCCTGCCCGCTCCTGGAGTTACGCCGTGACCAGAAGGACAACGCTGCGAGCGGCGCTCGCGCTCGTACTCGCCGGATTCGTCGCGGCGGCCACCACGCTTGTCGTCTGGGGCGGCGCATCGGCACGCATGCACGTCACGGCTTACTTCGACAACACCAACGGCATGTTCACCGGAGACGAGGTGCGCATCCTCGGTGTCCGGGTGGGTCAGGTCGAGCGGATCGAGCCGCAAGCCCAGCGGGTCAAGGTGACCTTTTGGGTCGACGACAAATACAAGGTGCCCAAAGACGCAGCGGCCGTGATCATCTCGCCGACCCTCATCACCGCGAGAGCCATCCAGCTCACCCCCGCATACACCGGTGGACCGGTGATGGACGACGGGGCCGTCATCCCCGAGAGCCGGACGGCCGTACCCGTCGAATGGGACGACCTGCGAACGCAGCTGCAGAAGCTCACCGACGCACTCCAACCCACCGAACCCGGTGGGCACAGCACACTCGGGGAATTCATCAACACCGCCGCCGACAATCTGCGTGGTCAGGGACCCAACATCCGACAGACCATCATCAACATGTCTCAAGCCATGTCGATTCTCGGTGACCACAGCGACGACATCTTCACGACGATCAAGAACGTCTCGGTGCTGGTCTCGGCCCTCACCGACAGCAAGGACGTGCTGGCCAATCTCAACGGCAACCTCGCCGCAGTCACCTCGCTGATCGCCGACGACCCCGACGAGATCGGGCGGGCCGTCACCGACGTCAACGCCGCCGTCAATGACGTTCGGTCATTCGTCGCCGAGAACAAGGAGCCCATCGGCATCGCCACCGAGAAGCTGAGTTCGATCTCGCAGGCCGTCACCGCCAGCCTCGACGACCTGAAGCAGACCCTGCATGTCGCGCCCAACGCATTCCAGAACTTCATCAACATCTATCAACCCGCGCAGGCCGCCTTCACCGGTAACTTCGCCATCACCAACTTCGCCAATCCGATCCAATTCCTCTGCGGCGCAATTGAAGCGGCATCCCGCCTGGGAGCCGAGCAGTCCGCCAAGCTGTGTGTCCAGTATCTGGCGCCCATCGTCAAGAACCGCCAGTTCAACTTCCTGCCGTTCGGCGCGATGCCCTTCGTGGGTACTCAGGCCCGCCCCAACGAGGTGACCTACAGCGAGGACTGGATGCGGCCCGACTTCGTCCCGCCGGGACCGGCTCAGCCGGCTGACGCGGTGGAGCCGGCGCCGCTGGCGGCCGAATCCACCAGTCCACCGGGGTCGCCGCCGACACCCGAGCCCGTCTCGACCGACCCCGCCGCAGGCCTGCCGGGCCTGATGACCCCACCCGCCCCTGGAGCTGGACAGTGAGTCAGGCCAGGCGCATCCGCGTCGTCATTGCGGCGGTGACCGTTGTGATGGTGGCGGCGACGGGCTGCACACAGTGGCGCGGCTTGAATTCGCTCCGCATGCCCGGCACGGAAGGGCGCGGCCCTGGGGCATTCGAGATCAAGGCGCAGCTACCCGACATCGGTTACCTGCAACAGAATTCGCGCGTCCGCATCGGCGACGTCAACGTGGGAACGGTCACGCGGATCGAGCGCGAGGGTTGGCACGCGTTGCTGACGATGACCCTCAACGGCAACGTCGACCTACCTGCGAACGCCACCGCTCAGGTCGCGCAGACCAGCCTGCTGGGTTCACTGCACGTCGAGCTGGCGCCACCCGTGGGGGTTCCGCCGCAGGGCAAACTGCATCAGGGGTCGTTGATCCCGCTCTCGTCGGCCGGCGAGGTGCCCACCACCGAACAGACGCTGGCCGCTCTCTCGATGCTTCTCAACGGCGGCGGCCTCGGCAACGTCCAAGACATCACCCAGGCGTTCAACACGGCCTTCGCCGGCCGCGAGCAAGACCTGCGCAACCTGATCAACCAGATCGACGAGTTCACGGCGCGTCTCGATGAACAGACCGGCGACATCATCGACGCCACCACGAGCCTCAACAACGTGGCCGGCAAGTTCGCCGACCAAAAACCCGTCCTCGACAAGGCGCTCACAACGATTCCCGACGCGCTCCAGGTCATCACCGACCAGCGCAACACCCTCGCCGACGCAGTCACCAAATTCGGACACTTCAGTGCCATCACGGCAGACACGGTCGGCAAGACCAAGGATGCGCTGGTCGCCGAACTGCAGGCTGTCGGGCCCGTTTTGGAATCGCTCGGCAATGCCGGGCCCGCTCTCACCAGATCCCTGAGCTTCCTGGCCACCTTTCCCTGGCCGAAGGAAACCATTGCGAACTGGGTCCGCGGGGACTACGCCAACCTGACCCTGATCGTCGACCTCACCCTGAGCCGGATCGACTCCAGCTACTTCACCGGCACCCGATGGGAAGGCGACCTCACCGCGCTGGAGATGCAGTGGGGCCGCACGCTCGGCCAGATGCCCAGCCCCTACACCGTGGGCAACCCGTTGGTCGCCCCCTACCACTGGGACCAAGGGGAATAGCGATGCGATTGGACCGTCGCACCAAGATCCAGCTGGTTGTGTTCCTTGTCGTCGCCGTGGTGGCCGGGGGCATCATGGCATTCAAAGTCATCCGGGTGCCCGCGCTGTGGTTCGGCATCGGCGAGTACCAGGTCATCGTCGACCTGCCGCAAGCCGCGGGCCTCTACCCACGAGGAAACGTCACCTACCGCGGAACCGAAATCGGCACCGTCAAGGACGTCCGCCTTTCGGGCACCGGTGTGCAGGCCGTGCTGGCGTTGCGCCCCGACGTCAAGGTCCCCTCCGACCTGGAAGCCGAGGTGCACAGCGTGTCCGGGGTCGGCGAGCAGTACGTGGCCCTGCTGCCCCGCAACGACACCTCACCGCCGCTCAAGGACGGTGACGTCATTCCCGCCCGCGACACCCAGATCCCCCCGGACATCAACGATCTGCTCGATGCCACCAACAGCGGCTTGAAGGCCATCCCCAACGACAACGTCAAGACGGTGGTCGACGAGTCCGCCACGGCCGTCGGCGGACTGGGCCCCGAGATCTCGCGGATCGTGCGAGGGTCCACCCAGCTGGCCATCGATGCCCGCGACAACCTGGATCCCTGGCTGGCGCTCATCGACAACGCCAAACCCGTCTTGGATTCGCAGGCCGATACATCGGACGAGATCGGTTCGTGGGCAGCGCATCTGGCGGCGATCACCGACTCGGTCCGCAATCGCAACGACGACCTGGCGGGCTTGATCGCGCAGGGCGGACCCGCCGCGCAGGAAGGGCGCCAGCTCATCGAACGGCTTCAACCGACCCTGCCGATGCTGATGGCCAATCTCGTCGGCATCAACGACGTGGCCATCACATACCAGCCTGCCATCGAACAGGTCCTCGTGCTGCTTCCGCAGGGGACCGCAGGCATGCAGGCGTCCATCCTTGCCAACATGAACAACAAACTGGACTACAAGGGCTCGTACCTGGACTTCAACCTGCAGCCCGGCAACCCGCCTGCGTGTCTCACCGGCTTCCTGCCTCCGCAGCAGATGCGTTCGCCGGTCCTGGTCGACTTCCCGGAGAGGCCCGCAGGCGATCTGTACTGCCGCACACCGCAGGAGTCCGATCTGGTGACCGCGCGCGGAGCCAAGAACTATCCGTGCATCACCCGGCCCGGCAAACGTGCGCCGACGGTGAAGATGTGCGAAAGCGACGAACAGTACGTGCCGCTCAACGACGGCGGCAACTGGAAAGGCGACCCGAACGCGACGCTTTCCGGCCAGGGCATCCCGCAGCTCGAGCCCGGCGCCGCGGCGCCTGACCCGGCCGCATCCGCGGTCGCGCCGCAACCGCCGCCTGCGGGCCAACAACTCGGACCGATCGCCGCAGCGCAGTACGACCCGGCCACCGGAACCTATATCGGCCCCGACGGGCAGACCTATACCCAAGCCAACCTCGGACACGCCGCCAAGGAGCAGACATGGCAGTCGATGCTGCTACCACCTCCGAACAACTGACGGTCGGCGCCGACGATGAGGTCGACGGCCCAGTCGATATCGACGTGTGTCGTGGTGACACGTCCGCGGGCCGCGACCGGCGGCCGCGTTCACTTGCGAGCGCGCTGGCTGCCGGTTTGGTGACCGTCATCCCCCTCGCAGGCTTGTGCGGCTGGCTTGGCCACGTCGCCCTGCAGACACACGCAGAGCAGGTCAGGAACGCCGTGTTCCTACAGGCCGGGCGGCAAGCCGCCGTCGACCTGACGACCATAACGGCCAACGACGCCGAATCCGATGTCAAGCGGATCCTCGACGCCGCGACCGGAGCCTTCTACGACGACTTCCAAAAGCGCGCACCGCAATTCGTCGACGTTGTCAAGCAGGCTCAATCCAACTCGGTGGGAACCGTCACCGCGGCGGGAATCGAGTCGGGCGATGCGAATCAGGCGCGTGTCCTGGTCGCCGTGACCGTCAAGACCGTACTCGCCGGCGCCGCGGAACAGCCGCCACGGGGCTGGCGGATGCGCATCAGCCTCCAGATGGTCGACGACGACGCCAAGGTCGCCGACGTGCAATTCGTGCCCTGACATTTCGACATCGGAAGGATTCCACCGGTGACCAGCGCTGCCACAACAGATCCGACCACCGTCGATGATTCGGACGACGCCGGCGGCCGACCCGTCCACGACGAGCCCGTGCGCCCGCAGCGCACACGAACGCTGAAACGCGCACTCGTCTACGGCGTCCTGCCGGCCATTGCGCTGCTGCTCGCCGTCGCCGCGGGGTATCTGAAGTGGCTCGAATCCACCCAGCGGGAAGCCGCGTCGGCCCGAGTCGAATCGGTAGGGGTCGCCTCTGACGGCACCGTGGCGTTGCTGTCCTACAAGTCCGACACCGTCGACGAAGAACTGCACGCGGCCGCGGCACGCCTCGCCGACGGCCCGTTCAAGGATTCCTACCTCGCACTGATCCGCGACGTCGTCGTCCCCGGCGCAGAGCAACAGAAGATCTCATCGGTGGCCAGGGTGGCCGCCGCGGCATCGGTGTCGGCGACGCCCGATCGCGCCGTCGTCCTCGTCTTCGTCGACCAGGACACCACGACCGCCGAACAGCCACCCACCACCACGACCTCGAGCGTGCGCGTGACCCTCGAGAAGCAGAACGGCAGCTGGCGTATCACCCAATTCGACCCGGTCTAGTCGGAGACAGCCAGTGACAGAACGGATTCCAATAATGCGAAACCCGTACCTCCGCACGTTGAGGAGCCTCGCCGCAGGCACTGCACTCGTCGCCGCCATCGGCGTAGGCGCACCTGCACACGCCGACAACAGACGGCTCAACGACGCCGTCGTCTCCAACGTCTACACCGTCCAGCGCCAGGCCGGCTGCACCGGCGACCTCGAGATCGACCCGCGTCTGCGGATGGCGGCCCAGCGCCACGCAGTCGACGTCCTCAACAACCGGCAGCTCGACAGCGATGTCGGCTCGGACGGCTCGACAACCGGGGACCGCGCCCGCGACGCGGGCTTTCCCGGTGCCGTCGGCGAAACCGTCGCCATCAATCCGGCGCTGGCCATCAACGGCATCGAGATCCTTCAGCAGTGGTATTACAACCCGGCTTACTACGCGATCATGGCCGACTGCGACAACAACCGCATCGGCGTGTGGTCGGAGAACAGCATCGATCGCAGCGTCGTGG
>JAEZKH010000347.1 GCA_023415515.1 Actinomycetes bacterium | reverse complement strand
GGACACGTCAGCGTGCACGCCCACCTCGTCGACCGTGTCATCGACCGCGTCACCGCCGACCCGCCCGAGGCGCGGCTCGCCCACCTCGTCGGCGCGCGGGTGGGCCCCGGGTTCCGGTCGACCATCGCCGAGTTGCTCGCAGACCAGGTCGCCCGTGCGGGTCTGTTGAACCTCCTGCTCGACGACTGGGTCGGCGCCGCGCTGGTGTCGGGCTACTCGGCGCAGCACGCGGCGGCCACGCTGGGCATCGAGGAGAAGCTGCCCGCAGGCACCGCGGACCACATGGCGGGCATCTGTGCGGGATTCTCCGAGGACGCGTCGCTTGTGCCGTACGCCAGGCGCACCGGCACCATACCCTCGGTGCACGGCCCGATCGCCCCGGCGCTGGACGCCGACGGCATCCACGCGCTCGATCCGCTTCGCCCGCACGGCATGCGACGATTCCGCCGGCTGGACCTGCGGCCCGCAGGCGAGTTCGAGGCCCACTTCCGCGACTCGCACGTCGACGGCGACGGCGCCGAGACGGTCCTGCACGAGTACACCGTCCGGGGCACCGTCGACGCTTCGACGCGAACCGTCACCTCGGCGGCCGCAACGGTGCGTGTCCTCCCGTGGCAGGAATGCCCAGGGGCCATCGGCAGCGCAGCGCGTATCACGGGAATGGCGTTGTCGCAGATACGCAATCGCGTCCGCGAGGAGTTCGTCGGCACCAGTACCTGCACCCACCTCAACGACACGCTTCGCGCGATCGCCGACCTCGACGCGCTGCTGGATCTGCGCGCGGACGGATTGTTCAGGGCTCGATGATGTGCGACGGGTCGGGCCTGCGCTCCGGCGGGGCCTGGCTGTAGTCGCCCCACGGCCCGTCGCGTTGCTCGATCGCGCTGCGCACACTGCGAGTGGCGGTGTCGACGAAGCGCATCGCATCGGGGGTGTTGCGCATCAGGCCGTCGAGGACGGCACCGAGCGTCTGGGTGGACGCCAGGCCCATGTTCTCGTAGGCCTGGTTGACGATCAGTTTCTGAGCCTGCAACTGCGACAATGGAATACGGCTCAGCAGCGCGGCGATCTCGGCGACGCGCGCCTCGAGCCGGGAAAATGGCACCGCCTCGTTGATCAACTCGACGTCGGCGGCTTCGCGGCCGGTCAGCGGCTCTCCGGTCAGCGAATGCCACTTCACTTTCGCAAAACTCAAGCGGTACAGCCACATCCCGCTCAGATAGGTGCCCCACATCCGGGCGTACGGGGTGCCGATGACCGCGTCCTCGCTGGCGATCACGATGTCGGCGGCAAGCGCGTAATCGCTGCCGCCGCCGACACAATAGCCGTGCACCTGGGCGATGACGGGTTTGGACGCCCGCCAGATGGCGAGGAACTTCTGGTGCGGGCTGGTGGTGCGGGCGGTCATGGCCGCGAAATCCTTGCCTGGATCCCATTTCCCGTCGGTGTTCATCAGATCGTCCCAGTGGTGGAACCCGCCGCCGAAGTTGTATCCGGCGCAGAACGCCCGGCCCGCGCCGCGCAACACGATCACCTTGACCGCCGGGTCGCGGTCGGCGATGGCCACGGCCGCCTCGACCTCGTCGGGCATCGGCGGCACGATGCTGTTCAACTCGTCGGGTCGGTTCAGGGTGATGGTCGCGACCGGCGGGGCCGTCGTGTACAGCAGTGTCTCGAACGTGGGCATGCCTGCTCCTATCGCGTCAGCGCGGCGACGGCTTCGGTGATCGGGGTGTCGCCCGAGATGAGGTCGAAGGCCCGCCCTGCGGTGCGCGGTTCGTCGAGGACGGCGACGAGCACCGCGGCGACGTCTTCGCGGGGGATGCTGCCGCGCCCGGTCGACTCGGCGACAGCCACGCTGCCGGTGCCGGCGTCATTCGTCAGCGCTCCCGGCCGCACAATGGTCCACTGCAGAGCCGAACGGCTCCGGATCGCCTCGTCGGCAACGCCTTTGGCGCGCAAATAGACTTCGAACACCTCGTCGTCGGCGGTGGCCCGCGGGTCGGAGCCCATCGCGGACACCATCACATACCGTTGCACGCCCGCGGCTTCAGCGGCGTCGGCGAGCAGGATCGCAGCGTCGCGGTCGACGGTGTCCTTGCGCGCGGCCCCGCTGCCGGGTCCCGCCCCCGCCGCGAACACGACGGCGTCGGCGCCGGCCAGGTGTCGGGCCACCTCGTCGATCGACGCCTTCTCGAGGTCAACGACGAGCGCGTCGGCGCCTGCGGCCTCCACCTCGGCCACCTGACCGGGGTTCCTGATCAGGCCGGCGACGTCGTCGCCTCGTGCCGACAGCATGCGCTCGAGGATGAGTGCGATCTTGCCGTGTCCGCCTGCGATGACTGTGCGCATCTACCCAGGCTCGCCGATATCCGGAAGCACCGCAATGTCTTCCGATGAGGTTCTGCGAATGTGTCGGGGTCAGTCGTCGTCGCGCTTCAGCGCGGGCGGCGGATCGGGCTGACGGGGGTCCCGCATGTAGGCGTACACCCGGCCGTTCAGCCGGATGTGGGCCGTGAACCGGTAGGCGACGACCACGAGAACGAGTGCGGCGCAGAGGCTGACGAACACCGCGGAGCGCCAATCGGGCAGCACGGCGGCGAACAGCAGCACCGTGCCGACGACGGCGCCGGTCCAGTAGCACCGCCGCTGCACGGCGGCCGGAGAAAGCGTTCGCGATGCCCACAGCGGGAAAAGGCTCGTCACGGTGCCCGCGACGATGGCGGCCGCGCCCGCGTAGAACAGCGTCTGTGATGCGTCGGCCATCGTCACCAGCTTCCGCCGCCGCCACCGGAACCGTAGCGTTGCGGGTCGAACGTGGATCCGAACCTGCCGCCGAGGTCGGCACCGGCGAAGCCGCCGAGCAGGCCGCCGATGACAGCTGCGCCCGCCGCGGTGAACGGCCCGGCGACCGAGCCCACCGCGGCACCCGTGCCCATCCCGCCCAGAACGCTGCCGAGCACGCCGCCCCCCGCCTTGCCCAGTTCCTCGTTGGGGTTCCAGTCGTTGTCCGGGTACTCGATGGCCGCGATGGCCAGTTGCGCCACGTTCGCGACGGTGCCGAGCTTGCCCCATCTGGCGAGGGCCGCGGCGTCGGCCTTGGACAAGCCGTTCAGCGCGTGTTTGCCGGTTTCCACGGATTCTCCGTACTGGCCGACACCGGTGCCGACACTGTCGGTGAAGGACGCCAGACCCTTCATCACCGTCATGACGCCCGCATCGGATACGCCCTGTGCGCGCAGCGTCTGCTCGGCGCGGCTGATCACCACGGACCGCGCCTGCGTTTCGGAACTGTCCAAGAACGCCGTCGCCAGGTCCGGGGTCAGCGGTGCTCCGAAGAACCCCGCCTCGAGCTTCTGTTGATATTCCAGGCGTACCTGCGCCTGCCGGCGGGCGTCGGTGCCCAGGACCGGGTCGACGGGCAGCGGTCCGACGAACCGCGACACGTTGAAGTCGTTGAGTCGCTCGCCCGCGTACTGCTTGGCGTACGGATTGGCGTTGGGATCGTTGACGATCCCGAAGTCGCGCAACCGCGCTGCGGCAGCCTGCATTTCGGGTGTCGACGGACCGCCGCTGTTGACAAGCGCCTCATCCGCGCCGCGCTGGGTCCGGTCGTACTCCCGCGCGGCATCGTCGGCTGCATCCTGCGCGGACGGCTCGCCTTGCCCCTCTCCTCCTGCGATGGCGTCCATGTCGTAACCGTCGGCGGCCATGCCGAGTTCGGCCTCGGCCAGCTTGGCCGCGTAGGCGTCGCGGACGGCCGTCATCTCTCCCAACGCCCCTTTGGTCGCATCGATTGCGGCCGCCTTCAGCGCAGACCAGTCGAGCTGTACACCGTCGGCCTGCGCCGCGGCGATCTCGGCGGCGATGACGTTGTCGATCTGTACGAGCCGGCCGTTGAGGTTGCCGACGGCGATGTGGCCGCTTCGTTGTGCCTCCGCCAGAGTGGCGGCGATGTCCTGCAGGTCGGCGGCGACCTTGGCCATCTGCTCGGTGCTGAGCTTCAGCCACGTCGTCGCGCGCATGACCTCTGCGGCGTCGTTGATGGGATGTGCGGGATCGTCACGGTCCCAAGCCTCGTCGAACCTCTTCTTGGCGGCGTGGAACTCCTCGTCGGTCTCGGTGATACACAAGCCCGCCGCGCGGAACGACGCCGCCAGCTCGCTTATCTCACCGGGTGCGCCCGCCTGCACGGTGGCGTCGATCTGCCACGGGTCGCCGCCCGCCGCACCGATGAGCTCAGAGACGCTCAGGTGGACGAGTTGCGGGTAGTCAGGCATCGAAGACGGTGTCGACCTCGGATCTGTTGCGATCCTCGGTTTCGGCGAACGCGACTGCCGCGGCCTTCGCCTTGGTGCCGACGTCTGTCAGGGTCTGGTGGTTGTTGCGCATGCGCGTCGCCTGCTCGATCTGGTGTGCGCTGAGGCGGCCGTGAAACGACCGAGCGGCCTCGAAATCACCGAACACGCTGGATCCGACCGCGGTGGCAGAAAACCTTGCCGCCCCGCCCAGTAGGTGCTCACCGGCGTCACGCGAGGCGTTGCCGCCTGAACTCAACAGCTCCGAATCAACCCGCATCCATACCTCCGCATTGTTTGCTGCCAGTTTACCGGCGGTGCGGTGTGGCCGACCCGGGGAAATTTGCGTCGGCCGCCGAGCGCCGAACGCGTCAGCTGTCGAGCGTGCGGTGCAGGAACTCGAAGATCAGCGCCGCCCGAAACGCCGTCTGCTTGTTGTCGGCCGCCCCCGCGTGGCCGCCCTCGATGTTCTCGTAGTAGAGCACCGGATGGCCGGCGGCCTCCAGCGCCGCGGTCATCTTCCGCGCATGGCCGGGATGGACGCGGTCATCCCGCGTCGACGTGGTCATCAGCAGCGGCGGATAGCGTCGGTCGGCCGAGATGTTCTGGTAGGGCGAATACTTCGAGATGAACGCCCAGTCCTCGGGATCGTCGGGGTCGCCGTACTCGGCCACCCAGGACGCGCCGGCCAGCAGCAGGTGGAACCGGCGCATGTCGAGCAGCGGCACACTGCACACCAGCGCGCCGAACAACTCGGGATACCGTGTCAGCATGACGCCCATCAGCAGGCCGCCGTTGCTGCCGCCCTGGGCCGCCAACTGTCCTACGGTGGTGATGCCGCGTCGCACCAAATCCTGTGCCACCGCGGCGAAATCCTCGGCCACCAGGTGGCGGCCCTCCCGCATCGCCTGCGTGTGCCAGCCCGGGCCGTACTCGCCGCCGCCGCGGATGTTGGCCAACACGTAGGTGCCGCCGCGCGCCAACCACAGCCGGCCCAGCACGCCGTCGTAACCGGGTGTCCGTGACACCTCGAATCCGCCGTAGCCACCCAGCAGCGTCGGGCCTGGCCCAGTACTTTCTTGATGACGCACAACGAAATAGGGGATCGCGGTGCCGTCGGCGGACGTGGCGAAGTACTGGGTGACGGTCAAGCCGTCGGCGTCGAAGAACGACGGTGCGGACTTGATCGGCTCGAGCGGGCCCTCGACGGGACCGTGCATCAGTGTCGACGGTGTGGTGAAACCGCTGAAATCGATGAAGATCTCGTCGCCGCGGTCGTCGGTGTCGACGATGACGGCATTGGTGTTGGCGGGAATGCCCGGCAAGGATTCGGTCACCCAACTGCCCGGTGTCACGGTGTGGACGCGGCTGGCGACGTCGGCCAGCGTGACGATGACCAGCTTGTCCTCGGTCCATGCGTAGTGGTTGAGGCTGGTGTGGTCATCGGGCTCGAACACCACGTGCAGATCCGCTGTGCCTGCGAGGTATCGGGCGTAGTCCGCTGCGATCAGCGAACCCGCCCGATAGATGCCCGACGGGGTGTACCAGTCGGTGCGCAATTCGATCAGCAGCCAGTCGCGATGGGCCGAGACGGTGGCGTCGGTGGGCGCGTCGATGCGGATGAACTCGTCGCCGCGCAGTTCGTAGACCTCGTCGTTGAAGAAGTCGACGGCGCGACTCAGTAAGGTCCGTTCGAAGCCGGGCGTGTGATCCCTCGATGCGGCCACCAGCACATCGGTGCGCGCGCCGCTGAACAGCGTCTCGGCTTCGTCCAGCGGTGTCCCCCGGCGCCACCTCCTGACCAGTCGCGGGTATCCGGATTCGGTCAGCGAATCCTCACCCCAGTCGGTACCGATCAGCACGGTGTCGTCGTCTTCCCAGCTGATCTGCGTCTTGGCCTCGGGCACCTCGAACCCGTCGGAAACGAATTCTCTTGTGCGCATATCGAATTCACGTATCACCGCAGCGTCTGAGCCGCCGCGTGACAGGCTGATCAACGCGAGGGTGTGGTGGGGTTCGATGACCTTGGCGCCTGCCCACACCCAGTTCTCGTCCTCGTCGGCGGCCAGGGCGTCGAGGTCGAGCACCACCTCCCAGTCCGGGGAGTCGGTGCGGTAGCGCTCCAGCGTGGTCCGTCGCCACAGCCCACGGGGGTTCTCGGCGTCGCGCCAGAAGTTGTACAGCCAGTCGCCGCGTCGGCGCACGTACGGGATGCGCGCATCGGTGTCGAGCACTTCGAGGGCCTCGGTCTGCATCTGCTCGAAGCGCGCGCCGCACAGCTCGGCCAGTGTCGGCTCGTTGTGCCGCCTGACCCAGGCGAGCGCGTCCTCGCCGGTGATGTCTTCGAGCCACAGATACGGATCGTCCTCGGTCATGCTGGTCACCCCGTCATTGTGCTGTCCGTCGTGCCCAAACCGACATGTGGGCGCAGAAATGCGAGAGCGCGCGGCCATTTCGTCCCTCTCGGCGGCCCAAATCTTTCGGCGTAGTGTGAGCCCTGTTACACCGTCGACGTCGATAAAGGGGAGTTGCTCATGACCGTTTACGCACGTCCAGGTGCCGCCGACGCCTTGATGGCCTACGAGTCGCGCTATGGCAACTTCATCGGCGGCGAATGGGTGCCGCCGTCGGGTGGCGAGTACTTCGAGAACCCCACGCCGGTGACCGGCCAGCCGTTCTGTGAGGTTCCGCGGTCCACCGAGGCCGACATCGAATCCGCGCTCGACGCCGCCCACGGCGCGGCGACCGCGTGGGGCAAGACCGCGGCGGGGGAGCGCGCCGTGATCCTCATCAAGATCGCCGACCGCATCGAGGAGAACCTCGAGTCCATCGCGCTGGCCGAGGCGTGGGACAACGGCAAGCCGATCCGCGAGACGCTGGCCGCCGACATTCCGTTGGCGGTGGACCACTTCCGGTACTTCGCAGGCGCGATCCGCGCGCAGGAGGGCTCGCTGAGCCAGATCGACGACGACACCGTCGCCTACCACTTCCACGAACCGCTCGGCGTCGTCGGGCAGATCATTCCGTGGAACTTCCCGATTCTGATGGCGACGTGGAAGCTGGCGCCTGCGCTCGCGGCGGGCAATGCCGTGGTGTTGAAGCCGGCCGAGCAGACCCCCGCCTCGATCCTCTACCTGATGTCGCTGATCGGCGATCTGCTGCCCGCCGGTGTGGTGAACGTGGTCAACGGCTTCGGCTTCGAGGCGGGTAAGCCGCTGGCGTCGAGCAACAGGATCGCCAAGATCGCGTTCACCGGCGAGACGACGACGGGCCGGCTGATCATGCAGTACGCCAGCCAGAACCTGATCCCGGTCACCCTCGAACTCGGCGGCAAGAGCCCCAACATCTTCTTCTCCGACGTGATGGCCGCCGCCGACGACTACCAGGACAAGGCGCTGGAAGGCTTCACGATGTTCGCGCTGAACCAGGGCGAGGTGTGCACCTGCCCGTCGCGCAGCCTCATCCAGTCCGACATCTACGACGAGTTCCTCGAACTCGCCGCGATCCGCACCAAGGCCGTTCGGCAGGGCTACCCGCTGGACACCGAGACGATGATCGGCTCGCAGGCCTCGAACGACCAGCTGGAAAAGGTGTTGTCCTACATCGAGATCGGCAAGGACGAGGGCGCGCGCGTCGTCACCGGTGGTGAGCGAGCCGAACTCGGCGGCGACCTCAACGGCGGCTACTACGTGCAGCCGACGATCTTCGAGGGCAACAACACGATGCGGATCTTCCAGGAGGAGATCTTCGGCCCCGTCGTCGCCGTGACGTCGTTCTCCGACTACGACGACGCGATGTCGATCGCCAACGACACCCTCTACGGGCTGGGCGCAGGGGTGTGGAGTCGCGACGGCAACGTCGCATACCGCGCCGGCCGCGACATCAAGGCGGGGCGGGTGTGGACGAACTGCTATCACGCCTATCCCGCGCATGCGGCGTTCGGTGGCTACAAGCCTGTCTCTTATACACATC
>JAEZKH010000317.1 GCA_023415515.1 Actinomycetes bacterium | reverse complement strand
TGGTGATGCCGGTCGGCGGCATGTCGAGCTTCTACACCGACTGGTACCGGCCCGCGGTGGGCAACGGCACCACCCAGACCTACAAGTGGGAGACGTTCCTGACATCGGAACTGCCGGGATGGTTGGCGGCCAACAAGGGTGTCAGCCCCACTGGCAACGCCGTCGTCGGGCTGTCGATGTCCGGGGGAGCGGCCCTGGTCCTGGCGGCCTTCCACCCGGGACAGTTCGTCTACGCGGGCTCTCTCTCGGGCTTCTTGAACACCTCTGACCGGCTGTGGCCGGTGCTGATCGGGATCGCGATGGCCGACGCCGGCGGTTTCAACGCCCTCGACATGTGGGGTCCGTACGGCGGCGGCGCGTGGCAGCGAAACGATCCGATGAACCAGATCGGCCGGCTGGTCTCCAACGGAACGCGAATCTGGGTCTACAGTGGCAACGGCAACCCGACCGACCTCGACGCGGGCCTGGGCAATGCGCAGATCCCCGCGCAGTTCCTCGAGGGGTTGACGATCAACACCAACAAGGAGTTCGAGGCCCGTTACCTTCGCGCGGGCGGTACCAACGGGGTGTTCAACTTCCCGCCGAACGGAACACACAGCTGGGGGTATTGGGGCGGACAGCTTCAGGCAATGAAGCCCGACATCCAGCGCGTGCTCGGGGCCGCACCCGCCGCGTAGCTCTACAGGTCGCGTGACCAGTACTCGCCGACGATGTCCTGGCCGAATTTGGCCTCCGGCGTCGAGCTGTCGAGCGCGAAGCCCGCTCGTCGGTAGATCGTGCGGGCCTGCGTTTGACGGTCGGTGGTCCACAACATGATTCGGCGGTAGCCGGACCGGCGGGCGAAGTCAAGGCACTGGTCGACCAGCCGCGTGCCGACACCGTGGCCGCGCGCCCGCGGTTCGACGAGCAGCAGACGCAGCTGTGCGGTGTCGGCAGCGTCGGTAGCTGTGCAGAAAATGGATCCGACGCGTTCACCGTCGAGTTCGGCGACCCACGCCGCTTCCCTGGTGGTGTCTGCGCGGTCGCCGAAATCGGCCACGACGCGAGCGACCAGCGCTTCGAAACCGACACCCCATCCGAGTTCGACGGCGTACCTGACGCCGTGTCGCGCCACCACCCAGCCCAGGTCCCCGGGTTCGGGGGCGCGCAGCAGGAGTACGCCTTTCCCGCGCCGGTCGGCGTCGAGCACGTGCCGGATGTGCGCCATCGCCGACACCAGCTGCGAGCGCTGGTCCTCGTCGAGCGGTGCGACCAGGCGGTCGATCGCGTCGGCCTGCAAGGTGTCGAGCTCGGCGAAGGCGGCGTGGCCCGCCGGGGTCAGACGCACGAGCTGGCGACGCCCGTCTGTCGCCGACGGCTCGCGCTCGGCCAGGCCGTCGGCGATGAACCGGGACAGGATGCGGCTCAGATAGCCCGCGTCGAGGTCGAGCGAGTGCCGCAGATCGGCGGCAGCGACCTGGTCGGCGTGCGCCAGCTCGAACAGCACCCGCGCCTCCGTCAGGCCGAACGCCGAACCGGCCAGGTCGGGTCGTAGCAACCCGGCGATGCGCGTGTAGAAGCGGTTGAAACCGCGAACCGTTGACACTGTTGACACCGTTGACACCGACATAGTTGACAGAGTCAAACATTTAGTTGACATTGTCAAGCACTGCCCGTTGCACGACCTTCCAGTCAGACCCGTTATCCTCTACGCAGCCAGCGTCGGCCGAGCCATGCGCCGACCATGCTGCGGAAATCGTCAAACGCCGAAAGGCCCACACGTTGTCAAACACACCGGCAGGCACCCCGAACCTGGAGCCGCACTTCGAGGACGTCCAGGCGCATTACGACCTGTCCGACGAGTTCTTCCGGCTCTTCCTGGATCCGACCCAGACCTACAGCTGCGCCTACTTCGAGCGCGACGACATGACACTCGAGGAAGCCCAGATCGCCAAGATCGACCTCTCCCTGGGCAAGCTCGGCCTCGAGCCGGGCATGACGCTGCTCGATGTCGGCTGCGGGTGGGGCGCCACCATCAACCGCGCCCTCGAGCGCTTCGACGTGAACGTCGTCGGGTTGACGCTCAGCCGCAATCAGCAGGCCTACGTTCAGAAACTTCTCGACAAGCAACCCAGCCGGCGCAGCAAGCGTGTCCTGCTGCAAGGGTGGGAGCAGTTCGATGAACCGGTGGACCGCATCGTGTCCATCGGCGCCTTCGAGCACTTCGGCCGCGACCGCTACGACGAATTCTTCAAGATGGCCTACGCCGCCCTTCCGTCCGACGGCGTGATGATGCTTCACACCATCGTCAAGCCGAGCGACGAGGAGTTCAAGCAACGCGAACTCCCGCTCACCATGACGAAGCTGCGGTTCTTCAAGTTCATCATGGACGAGATCTTCCCCGGCGGGGATCTGCCGCAGGTCAACGTCGTCGAAAAGCATGCCAGCAAGGCGGGTTTCGAGGTAAAGCGCGTTCAGCCGCTTCGGTTGCACTATGCGCGCACCCTCGACATCTGGTCGGCCGCGCTGGAGGCACGCAAGGACGAGGCCATCGCGATCCAGTCGCAGGAGGTCTACGACCGTTACATGAAGTATCTGACCGGTTGTGCCGACCTGTTCCGCGAGGGTTACACCGACGTCTGCCAGTTCACCCTCGCCAAGGGCTAACTGCCGCGCCGGAACCTGCGCCACAATCGAAGCGGCAGCAGGCCGATCAGCGGGGCGCGCTTCCCGAGGTCGTCGGCATCGCGGCGGCTGAACGCGGCGGCGTAGCGCTGCGCGTCCTGCGGGCTGTCGTAGACTTTCTCACCCTGCTCCGAACCGCACCTGTCGCACGCCCAGTGCATCGTCGCGCCCTCGGCACGGAAGTCAGGCCGATGGCCGAAAACCCGGCACGCCAACGTCATCGGCTGCCTCGCGGCGCGGCGGCGGTGCCCTCCGCGGGGTCTGCCGTGCTCAGCGGCAACGCCAGATCCTCCAGCCGTTCCCCTTCTGCCTTCACACCCCAGAGCAACTCGACGACACCGCCGATGGCCATCACCGCCGCACCGATCAAAAACGACAGCATGACCTGACCGCGCACACCTGATTCGATCAACTGCCCGAACAGCAACGGCCCGGTGATGCCGCCGACCGCGGTCCCCACCGCGTAGAAGAATGCGATGGCCAGCGCGCGCGTCTCCATCGGGAAGATCTCACTGACGGTGAGATATGCCGCGCTCGCCCCGGCAGACGCCAGGAAGAAGCACACCCCGAGCACCGACATGAACAACCACAGGCCACCGGTCTCGTTCACGAACACGAGGGAGAGGACGACGGCAACCGCGGCGGAGCCCAGATAGGACAGCGAGATCATCGCTTTTCGCCCGACCGTGTCGAAGAATCTGCTCAGCACGATGGGACCGATGAAATTGGTCGCCGCCCAGAGTGCGTAAAACGCAGGCACGGTTCCGGATCCGACGTCATAGAAGCCGCTCAACAGCGTGCCGAGGTTGAAGGTCACGCCGTTGTACAGGAAGGCCTGTCCGATGAAGAGCGCGAGGCCGAGCACCGCGCGCTTCGGATACCGCGTGAACGCAACCTTGGCGATCTCGGTGAACGGGATCGTCTTGCGTTGCCGGATCGTGAGCGCTTCGCCCTGCGGTTCCGGGAGTGATTCACCGGTTTCGTCGCGCACCTCGGTTTCGATTCCGTCGACGATCCGCTCGGCCTCCTCGTCGCGACCGTGAATGAACAGCCACCGCGGACTCTCGGGCACGTTCCGGCGAATGAGAAGCACCACAAGGCCGAAGACAGCGCCGATTCCGAACGCGACGCGCCATCCGACGTCCATTGCGAAGAGTGCGGTGTTCAACAACACCAGCGCGCCCGCGGCACCCGCTGCGGCGCCCAGCCAGTAGGACCCATTGATCGCGAGATCGACGCGACCGCGCACGCCCGCGGGGATCAGTTCGTCGATGGCCGAGTTGATTGCGGCGTATTCACCGCCGATGCCCGCGCCCGTGAAAAAGCGCGCGATGAAGAAATACCACGGCGCGAACGCGAAAGCTGTTGCCACAGTGGCTGCCAGATAGATGATCAGGGTGAGGATGAACAGCTTTTTGCGGCCGAGGCGGTCGGTCAACTGGCCGAAGAACAGTGCGCCGAGGCAGGCGCCCGCGACATAGATGGCGGCGGCGATACCGATCTCACTGGCCGTGAGTTCGATGCCGCTACCCGGCTCGGTCAGTCGGGAGGCGACGTTGCCGACCATGGTGACTTCGAGGCCGTCGAGGACCCAGACGCCGCCGAGACCGATGACGACCCGCCAGTGAAACCGCGACCACGGCAACCGATCCAGCCGGGCAGGTATGTGGGTTTCAACCACGTTGGTCTGGACACTCCCGCTCATCGCCGCCGCCTCCTCGCAAGCGCACCGCTGCGCTGGCGGGGGAGTACCCAACCGCTTGACTGTTTAGTCAGGCACCGAATCGCCGTCCACCCGGGGCGTAGGTTGACTGCTATGAGCGGCGGGGATCTGGGTTGGCTTCGGTCCTATCCGGCGCGAGCACTGTTGTCGGCCGCCCTCGTGATGTGTTTGGTCCTGTCGGTCGGCTTCGTGCTCGTCACGAGGTCCCGAGAGGCCGATCGGGGACCGCTGGGTGGTGCACAGGCGCTGTCCGACGAGGAAGCGATGAACCAGGTGGTCGCCTCGGCGAGGAACATCAT
>JAEZKH010000275.1 GCA_023415515.1 Actinomycetes bacterium | reverse complement strand
ATCGAGTTGTCGTGTCCACGGCCCTCGACCCCCGCGTTGTTGACCAGCACGTCGAGCCCACCCAACTCATCAATCAGTTTCACTGCGGCGGAGACTGATTCGTCATCGGTGACATCGAGTTGCACGAGGCGGGCACCGAGTTGCTGGGCGGCGGCCTGCCCTCGGTCCGGGTCACGGGAACCCAGATAGACCGTGTGGCCGGCGAGGACGAGCTGTCGGGCGGTTTCGAAACCAAGGCCCTTGTTCGCACCGGTGATGAGTGTCGTTGTCATGGTTGGTGTTCCTTCGTCAAAGGATGCGGCTTCGGTTCCGCTACGCCGTCGGGCGATACCAGGCGAGACGCCCGAGGCGGCGCCCCGGTCGCCGTGGACAGGCCATAGCGGCACGTCTCGAGTCTTGACCGGTCGGCGCACATGTGGGTACGCCCTGACAACCCTGGGACTGGCAAACCCACCCTTGATTACGCTGGAACGGTGGCCACCGGTAACGAACTCGGCGAGTACCTCAGGCTGCGACGTGGTCGTGTGCGACCAGACGATGTCGGGCTCGTGGCCGGTCCTCGCCGACGCGTCGACGGGTTGCGTCGCGAAGAGTTGGCTGCGCTTGCCGGCATCAGCACTGATTATTACCTGCGTATCGAGCAGGGCCGCAACGCCCATCCATCGCCGCAGATCCTCGATGCACTCGCGCGGGCCTTACAGCTGGATGCTGCGGCCGCCGCACATCTCCACGAACTTGCCGGCCACCACCGTCGCAGCTTCTCCGGAACCGAGCAGGTGGGTGCGGAAGTTCGGAGTCTTGTGGATCAGCTTTCGGTGCCGGCCTTCGTGGCCGGCAGGTACCTGGACTGTCTAGTGTCGAACACTGCGGCCCGCGCGATATCGCCGAACTTTGTGGCGGGGAGAAATCTTCTGGAAGCGATGTTCCTGGACCCGGCTGAGCGCAAGCTCTACATCGACTGGCCCAGCGCCGCAGCAGGCGTGGTCGGTGGTCTGCGCCAGATCGCGGGCGCCGCGATCAACGATCCACGGCTGGAGTCGATCGTCAAAGAACTCGGTGCGAAGAGCTCAGAGTTTGAAACGTTGTGGAAGCAAGCCGATGTCGGTTACCGTCCGTCGGGCACCAGCCACTTTCGTCACCCCCTTGTCGGCGAATTGCATCTGCGCCGCAACCGATTCTGGATTCCCGACTCCGACGGTCAGCATCTTCAGACCTATCACGCCCTTCCGGGAACCGATGCCGCGGAAAAGCTCTCCCGGCTGGCGGCATCATGACGACGCGGTGCGTGTCAGCCTAGCCCTGCGCAGTCAGCGCCGGATGTTGGCAACGAGCTTCTCCCAGGTTCGAAACGCGACACCTTCGCGTTCGCTCGTGGTAAGAGGCGCGGCGTCTAAGAACTGACGTACGGAATTATCGCGCTCTCGGTTGAACGGATAATCAGACGCATACATAATCCGTTCTATGCCAACGGTTTCCGCGCTCCAGCGGAGGTATTTATGGCTGGATATGCCACCTGGGGTGATGAAGACGTTCGTGCGAAAGTATTCGCCGATGGGGCGTTGAAGATGGGTGACACCGTCGAGCACGGCGACGCGGTCGAGGTAGAAGAGAACGACCTCCCCCCAATGTCCCAGAATCACCTGGAGATCGGGGAACCGATCGAAGAGGCCCGAAACGATCATCCGCACGAGAGTCAGCCCGGCGTCGTAGTGCCAGCCGATCCCACCGGTCGCAAACAGACTGTCAATCCCCTCCCCGAAGCCGCTGTAGTACGCCTCGTTGATCGTCGGAAGGGGTGCGCGCGGATGGAGGTAGATCGGTGCTCGCTGATCTGCGGCGGCTTCATAGATGTCCCAGAATTCGACACCATCGACGCCCCGCTCGCCCGAGCGCGCGTGGATCATCGCTCCGTGCAGCCCGAGGTCGGTCACCGCCCGACCGAGTTCGGCGGCTGCTGCCGCGGGTGCGGGCGTCGCGAGCGTCGCGAACCCCTCGAGGCGTCCCGGGTGGCGGCCTACGGCAGCGGCGATGGCGTCGTTGGTGGGGCCCTGCAGTGCGGCGGCTTCCACGGCAGTCAGGTTTTGCAGGCCGGGGGTGGAGACGGACAGGACAGACGTATCTATGCCGGCGTCATCCATGGCGCTGAGGCGGTCATCGTCGAGATCCAGCAGGTCTGGTGTGATGTCGCTTGCGATGGCCCACCGCATCATCGGCTCTGTGAGTCCAGGGTCCTGACGCTCCCAGGCGCGGACCACGTCGACGGTGGCCATGTGCTCTTCCAACGCATAGATCTTCATGGGCCCCCGCGGGGTTGATGGATCGCTGATGGGTTGGCTGCATTACAGCACCTGGAAGGACCGCGAATACGTCAGCGTAGTACCGCCACGGGTCGATCCCTGTCGGCGCGAAGTTGCCAGAGCTGTTCGGCGACGACCGCGGGATCGTGACGTTGGTCCACGCCGATCCCCCCGACGACGATCAGCTGCGCCGCCAGGACGCCCGCCGGGGCCAGTGCGTCGTGCAACATGCGCACGTACACCGACTCTGCGGCGTACGCCAGCCCTGATACGGCGCGGTCACGGTGTGGTTCGAGCGCGGCTCCGCCGGTGGTGAACAACAAGGTACCGCTGCCGCGGGCAAGCATGGGATCCACCACGCAACGAACGGCGTTGGTGGCCGCGACGACGTTGAGGGCCAGCGCGGCGGCGACGTCCTCGCCCGTGGTCTGAAGCACGGGTTTGATCCACGAGAGGGTCGGGCGGGGGCTGAACAACATCGTGTCGACGTCACCGAGGTGATCGGTGAGTCTGGCCAGTGCGGTCTCCAGCGCCGGTGTGTCGGTTGCGTCCGCGGCCACGGCTGCACCGGTTATCCCCTGGCTCGCCAGGGTGCGTTCGAGGTCGGCAAGGCGATCAGGGTCTCGTGCGATGAGGCCGACAGGATGTCCCTCGGCAGCGAACCGCCGAGCCGTGGCCGCCCCGACGCCCGGGCCGGCGCCGACGATGATGAGTGCGCCCGTCGCGGTCACGATGTCGACCCGTCGGCGCTGGTGGTCAGTGCCTCGTTGGCGTCGACCTCGGCGCGGAGACGATCGAGGCGGGCTCGCACGCCGCCGAGTGCGTCGGAACCGAGCAGTAGACGTAGCGGCGGATCGGTGGCGTCGACGACGGCGGCCATCGCCGCTGCGGCTCGTGCGGGATCGCCCGGCTGACGACCAGACACGGCGAGCGTGCTCTCCCGGCGTTTGCCGGCTGTGTCGTCATAGTCGGCGATGCGTACGGGTGACTGTTGCATCGATGCGCCTGCCCACTCGGTGCGCATCCCGCCGGGTTCGATGATCGTGACGCGAATACCGATGGGGGCAAGTTCGGCGGCCAGGGACTCCGACAGGCCCTCCAGGGCGAACTTGGTTGCGTGGTAATAGCCGGTGGCCGGAAAGGCGGCTAAGCCGCCGAATGACGATACGTTGAGGATCCGGCCGCTGCGGCGTGCTCGCAGGCCCGGTAACACCGCCTTCAATACTGTGGTCACCCCGTGCACATTGGTATCGAAGAGCCGGCGAACGGCGTCGTCCTCGCCTTCTTCGATGGCGGCGAGATACCCGTAACCGGCGTTGTTCACCACGACGTCGATGCCCCCGAACACGTGCTCCGCCTCTGCCACCGCCGCACCGACCGACACCGGATCAGTGACGTCCAGTGCAAGGGCCAGGGCGCGTTCGCCGTGGCCCTCTGTCAGGGGCACGACGGCTTCCCTGTTGCGGGCTGTGACGGCGACCCGGTCGCCGCGCTGGAGGGCGTGGGCGGCAAGGGCTTGCCCGAGGCCCCTGGAACATCCGGTGATGAACCAGACGGGCGATGCAATCGGTGAAGTCATGATTACATCGTGGCTACCGTCGGCAATGCGGCGCCACGCCCTGTCGAGGGTGGCACTGGCGGGGCCAGTCTCACGCTGGACGGCACTATCATCGGCGTGATGGAAGCAGAGATGCACTCTCTGGGCTCATTCCTGCGCAGTCGTCGTGAACGGGTCGATCCTCGCTCGGCTGGTGTCATTCTCGTCAACCGCCGCCGTGTGCCGGGGCTTCGCCGCGAAGAACTCGCGACACTCGCCGGCGTCAGCGCCACCTACTATGCCCGCCTCGAGCAGGGCCGCGATCGCAATCCCTCGCCCGAGGTCCTGGACGCCATCGCTGACGCACTGCGGTTGGACGCCGCCGAACGCGATCATCTGCATCGCCTTGGGTCTCCGTCGCCGCGGCGCGGCGGCGCAAAACCTGCTGGCGCCGAAACCGTTCGGCCTGGCGTGCGGGAACTGCTCGCGTTGTGGAATAACTTGCCTGCCTTCGTGGTCAACGCACGTCGTGACGTGTTGGCAGGAACCGAACTGGCTGAGCTTGTCAATCCCGGCTGGGCTGCGGGGAACAATCTCGCGGTCTTCACGTTTCGAGATCCGCGGGCCAAACAGATCTACCCGGACTGGGACATCATCGCCGGCCAGACCGTCGCAGGCTTGCGAAGCGCGTCCGCGGCCCATCCCGACGACCAGGTCGGGGAGCTCATCGAGCATCTCGCCGCCGAAGACCAGACCTTCGCCGAGCTGTGGTCGGCTCACGACGTCTACGCCCGCACTATCGGCCAGAAGCGGTTCGCCATCAAAGGATTTGGGGTGATCACGCTGCAATTCGAGTCCTTCAGTGTCGACGGGGCACCCGGCCAGACGCTTTTCGTGTACTTTCCGGCGCGGGGAAGTTCAGACGAGACCGCGTTTGCCCGCCTGCGTGCCCAAGCGTCCGGGTAAGGGCTGCCCGCGAAAACCGGGATGGATACTTGCACGTGGCCCTTTCTGCAACGGTGTTCAAAGTCGAACTCGGCGTCTCCGATATCGATCACAGTTACTACGCCGACCACGCATTGACGGTCGCCCGTCATCCCAGTGAGACCGATGAGCGGATGGTGGTGCGGTTGTTGGCGTTCGGGTTGCGCGCACACCGGCTCAGCGACGTCGACGGTGAATTGGCGTTCGGGGCGGGCCTGTCCACCCCTGGCGTGCCGGACCTGCGGCTGGCGGACTACACGGGGCGGATCCTGGAGTGGATCAGCGTCGGCCAGCCCGATGAACGTGTGTTGGTCAGGGCGGCCGGCCAGGCCGACCGGGTGCTGCTGTTCCCGTTCGCCGCCGGCGTGGCCACCTGGTGGCGCACCGTCGGCCCCAAAGTGGCGGGGCTGCAGAATTTGTCGGTGACACAGATACCGTACCCACCCGTGCAGCGCATGGCCGAGACGGTCGATCGACGGGTCGCCGCTCAGGTGATGGTGATCGAAAGCCAGGTGACGATGACCGTAGGCGGAGTCGATGTCACGTTCACACCTGAGCCATTGAAACAGGCGTCCGACCCAAGCTCCTGATCGACGGGGTGAGCACCACGGAGCCGACATCGTTGTTCCCCCGGGGTGTCCTCGCGCTGATGCAGGCCCGGCGGCATTCGATGGCGCTCAGGGTTTTATGCATTGCCGCTGAAGCACTGTCGGCTTCGGCTTGCGACCTCTCGTATCAGGTGTCCCCGCGCGCTGGAAACTCGGTCGCAAGAGTCTCTTGACTGGCCGCCCACGATGCCAGCACGGCCAGGCCGTCAGCGGTCGGCGTGCCCGCGGCGGCGGTGTACACGTTGAGATACAGCTCAGGGTCGGTGGCCAATTCCATGGACTCGTAGTCCAGATCGAGCCGGCCGACGATGGGATGGTCCACACGCTTGCGTCCCGTCCGTATCACTCGCACATCATGGGATGCCCAGTGCTGCCGGAACAGTTCACTGCGCGTTGACAGTTCGCCGACCAACGCGATCAGCTCGCTGTCGTGCGGGTTGCGGCCCGCCTCCATTCGTAGCTTCGCGGCGACATCGCGCACGATCTGGTCGTAATCGATGAAAAGACTCTGTGCCGCCTCTGAATCCAGATATAGGAACCGCGCTATGTTGGCGGGCCGTCGCACATCGACCAGCACCGGTGAATACAGCGCGCGGGCGAGTGGATTCATGGCGAGTACGTCGAAGCGGCCGTTGCGGATCCATGCCGGCGCATCGGTGATGGCGTCAAGAACCTGCTGCAGCGCCGGGCGTATCGTCTGGTCGGACCTGCGCCTGCGCACACCGCCGGGCTTTCCGGTTTGACGGGCGAGATGTGACAGATGACGTCGCTCCGCCTCGTCGAGTTGCAGGGCAGAAGCCACCGCGTCGAGCACGCCGCGTGAGGCACCTGCGAGGCTTCCGCGCTCCATCCGCACGTAATAGTCGACCGATATCCCAGCCAGTAGCGCTACCTCCTCGCGCCGCAGACCCTTGACCCGGCGGTTACCGCCGTAGGCGGGCAGGCCCGTCTGTTCCGGTGTGATGCGGGCGCGCCGCGAGCTCAGAAAATCCCGGATCTCGGAGCGCCTGTCGGTCGTGGCCATTTCCTCACCGTAGGACAATCGCGCAGATGCAGGGAGGTCCTGCGAGTACCCCGTGGCCCGTTTGCACGTCTACGCTCCCGATGCCGTCGTGGCTATGCCACCGTCTACCGGGACGATGGCGCCCGTCAGGTAGGCACCAGCTCTGCTGGCCAGGAAGACGGCGGCACCTGCCATGTCGTCATCTCGGCCCAGCCGGCGAAGGGGCGCCGACGCGGCGATCGCATCGCCCATCGCATCGAGTGTGGCCGCCATCATCTGCGATCGGAACGGTCCCGGCGCTATTGCGTTCACTGTCACGTGCTGCGGTCCCAATTCCCTGGCGAGCACTCTGGTGAGCTGGTGCAGCCCTGCTTTGCTGCTGGCGTAGGAGTAGTTGGGTGACTGCGCGACGTGGATGGCAGCGATGCTGCCGACGTTGATGATCCGTGCAGGATCGTCGGCGGTGCCCGCCTGACGAAGCGCGGGCAGCAGCGCCTGCACCAACCAGAACGGCGATTTCAGGTTGAGGTCGATGACGGTGTCCCAAGCCTCGTCGGGGAAGGTG
This sequence comes from Actinomycetes bacterium, assembly GCA_023415515.1. Lineage (GTDB taxonomy): Bacteria > Actinomycetota > Actinomycetes > Mycobacteriales > Mycobacteriaceae > Mycobacterium. The sequence goes on along the minus strand of JAEZKH010000275.1, from coordinate 8,278 downwards.
GCAAGCGGCTCACGCCACATCGCGCCCGCGTTGTTGACCAGGATGTCGAGGTGCTCGGAGCCTGCGTTGACGAGGTCGGCGAGACGCTGACACTCGTCGTGTCTGGACAGGTCGGCGGGGATCGCCTTCACCTCGCCGAAATCAGACAGCTGGTGTTGCGCTTCTTCGCAGGCGTCTGTGCTGCGTGAGCTGATGATCACGCGCGCGCCTGCGCCGAGAAGGCCGCGGGCTATCATCAGCCCGATCCCCCTGGTGCCACCGGTGACGAGAGCGTGCTTTCCGGTGAGGTCGAAAAGTGCAGTGTGCGTGGTGAATTTCTTGTCAGGCATGCGTGGCCTCCATCGTTCAGCTGTGCGGCTCCATGTTCAGCAGCGAACAGGTGGTTGCAGATTAGGTCGCGTATTCGGGCAGCAGGAAGTGCCTGACGGTACGGGTACTGCCACTACCCGGGTCGCCCCGGTGCGGATGAACCCGGGACGGCGGACCGTGCACGGAAAGCGCTGACCGCCGGGATAGTTCGCGCCGCCTACGGACGTTCTCCGGTGAGACAGGCTGTTTTCGGGAGCTTCGGTGATCGCACGCAGGAGGAAAGCATGACGCTGGACAACATTTCACGCATCGACGAGCTGGTGCCCTCGCGCTACGCGCAGCAGGTCGGCGACATCGAGGTCCTGGTGATCAGTGACGGCGTGTTACCGATACCGGCCCCGGTGATGGCCACCAACGCCGATGCGGCGGCGCTCTCCACCTGGCTCGACGACATGTTTCTTCCACCCGGTGTGCTCGACTGGCCCTTGAACGTCGTCGTGGTCAGAAGCGGTGATCGGACCATCCTCGTCGACGCCGGGCTCGGTGTGGAGTTCCCGGATTTTCCACGGGCCGGGCAGGCGGTCCACCGCCTCGAGGCCGCCGGAATCGATCCAGGATCGGTGACCGATGTCGTTCTGACGCACCTGCACATGGACCACGTCGGCGGCCTGCTCACCGAGGGGCTCAGGGATCGGCTGCGCCCGGATTTGGCGATTCACCTGGCGAGCAGGGAAGCCGAGTTCTGGCAGGCGCCCGACTTCTCCCGCACCGAAATGCCCGCACCCGTGCCGGCCACGCTCCGGCGGGTCGCCTCGCAATTCCTCGACGCCTACCACGGCAGCCTGCGGCCGTTCGAAACCGAGTACGAGGTGGCGCCGGGGGTGCTCATCACGCGCACCGGAGGCCATACTCCCGGACACAGCATTGTTCGGGTCGAGTCCCGCGGTGAGCGACTGACGTTCGCCGGAGACGCAGTGTTCCAGGTCGGTTTTGACAACCCCGAGTGGCACAACGGATTCGAACACGATCCCGAAGAGTCTGCGCGCGTGCGCATCACCCTGCTTGCGGAGCTGGCTGCGACCGGCGAGTTGCTGGTGGCCACCCACCTTCCGTTCCCGTCCGTCTGCAAGGTCGCGGCGGCCGGCGACGTGTTCCGCTGCGTACCCGCCCCATGGGACTACTGACGTAGCGTTCTGCTCAGCGCGTCGAGAAACGCGCGGATAGCCGGGTTGTGTTCCACAGTGGCCGGGAGGACGGCCACCGCCAGGCTGAGATCTCGGCGCGGCTCCAGCGGGACATAACGCACGCCGGCCAAGTGCAGCGCCCGTGCCGAGTCCGGGACGACGGTCACCCCGATCCCGAGTGCGACCATCCCGAGCATGGTCGTGGTGTGGTCGGCCTCGGCTATCGGACTGAGTGGCACGCCGACCGAACGGAACACGTCGGACACCTCGTCCCAGAACCCGGGGCCCTGCTGTCGTGGAAAGAAGACGACCGGTTGTCCGGCCAGTGCGGCCGCATCGATCTGCGTCTCGTCGGCGAGGGGGTGGCCGGGTGGGACGGCGACAACCAGTGGTTCCTGCCAGACCACCCGCGCGTCCAGTCTCCGGTCGACCGGCGGCCGAAGAAAACCGACATCCAACTCGCCGGCGAGCAGCGCGTCGACCTGACCGGGCGTCTCGATCTCGCTGACCCGCAGTTCCAGATGAGGCAGCTGTGCCCTGGCGGGCGCAAGCAGTTCGGGCAGGGCCCGATAGAACGCCGAGCCGACCGCGCCGATGGTGATGCTCCCCCGTGTGCCCGCCCGCAAGCCATCGGCCAGCCGGTGCAGTGAGCGGGCTTCGGCCAGCACGCGACGGGCCTGCTCGGCCACTTCCGCACCCGGTGCGGTCAATTTGACGCCTTGACGGTCGCGGTCGAACACGTGCACACCGAGGAGCCGCTCGAGTCGTTTGATGCGAGCACTCAGCGGCGGCTGCGCAATGCCGAGCCGCGCTGCTGCTCGACCGAAGTGGAGTTCGTCGGCAACGGCGACGACCGCTTCCAAGAGCCTGATCTCGACACCGATGATGTCGGGCGGCGGTGTGTCAGGCGACGACAAGATCGTGCGTCAGTGTGTGTAGTTGCCGTGACCCCTCCGAAGTCACCACCAGCATGTCCTCGATCATGATTGCGCCGACGTCGGGTGTGTAGGTGGGCAACTCGACGGCGAACACCATGCCGGCCGCCAGGACAGTCGTGCAATCGGGTGTGATGTAGGGAGGCTCTTCGTGGAACGTGTCGATGCCCACCGAGTGCCCGATGTGCCCGCGGTTGTATCCCGGGTACCCGTTCGCGTGCACATGAGCCATCGCAGCACGGTACACGTCGCCGACGACGGTTCCTGGCCGAATCATGCGCCGCGCGATCTGCTGCGCTTCGGCGAGCACCGAGTACAGCCGTGCCGCCCCCGCATCGACCCGCTGAAACGAGAACGTGCGCCCGCCATCGCAGCGGTAGCCGTCAACCGTTGTGCCGCAATCGAACTTGACGAGATCACCCGGTTGCAGTCCCATACCGCGGTCACCGTAGCTGGCAGAGGTTCGACCGCCGACGGCAGGCAGCACCCAGTTGTCGGTGTAGCCGGCGAACCGGCTGTCAGCCGCGGCCTTCTGCACCACCCCGGCTTGATACAGCATCCGTACGTCAGCTGCACTGATCCCCTCGCTCAAGTGGTCTGCCGCATGAAGCATGCCCGCCTCAGAGAGCTCGACACCCAACGCCAGCCGGTCGACCTCCCACGGTTCCTTGATCAGCCGTAGCCGGTAGACGGTGTCGGAGATGTCGCTCCAGTCGACCTCAGGTGCCACCCGTCGAAACCGGTCGTAGGTGTCGACGGTGAGGAACTGAAGATCGGTGCCCACCGCTCCCGACGTCATGTGCACGGCGTGCAGGGCGTCCCCCAGTGCCCCATCGAGTTCCGTTGGATCGAACTGGGCGGGGCGCGGTGGCTCGACGGCGTCGGGGTTCGCCAGTTCTGCCTCGGTGTGAAGGTCCACCCACAGCCGGTACGGCGACATCGCCACCCCGGGTGCGGCGGCCGTCGCCGCTTTGCACTCGAAGTCGCTCAGGACCAACGTCACCGCCGCGTTGTCATCCGCAGGTATCAGCGCGAACACCGTACCGTGCATCCGCCACCACTCCGACAGGAAGTAACTCCGAAATCCCGTCATGTAGAAGACATTCGACGGTGTTGCTGCGATGTACCCGACAAGACCGGCTGATCTGAGATGGGTCCGTAGTTTCTCGACGGCGCTCGTATTCATCGCGTCCCTTCCTCGGCGAGGGCCGCGGGCTGCAGCGCGTCCTCCGCCAGCTCTCTGTCCCGCGTCTCATGGGCCAGAAATGCGCTGACACAAGCCAAGACGGCAGTCAGCGCCACGTACACGGTGACGGCGAAGGTGGTGTCGAACCGTTCGATCAGCAGAGTGGCGATCAGTGGTGCGGGCGCGCCGCCGAATATCGCGGCCACCTGGTAGCCGAACGACGCGCCTGTGGTGCGCAACCGCGTGTCGAAGAGCTCGGCGACGAAAGCCGCCATCGGGCCGTACATCACGCCTTGGCCCGCAATGCCGACGGCCAACGCGGCGAGCACCCCGACGAGGTTGCCTGAATCGATCATCGGCCAGGCCACGAAGGCCCAGATGCCGACCCAGACCGCACCGGCGATGTACACGGGCCGACGGCCAACGCGGTCAGAAAGGGCCGCCGAACCCGGGATCACGGCCAGTTGCAGCACAGAGCCGAGGATGACTCCGAACAACCCCCAATTCTTGGGCAAGCCAAGGGTGGTCGCCATGTAGGACAGCGCGAACACCGCGAACACGTAGTAGGAGACATCACTGCAGATCCGGATCCCGATGGTTATCAGGACCGGGCGCCACTGCGTCCGTAGGACTTCGGCCAGCGGCGCAGTGGGGCGCTCCACGGCGCGAAACAGCGGAGATTCCTCGACGGCCAACCGCATCCACAAACCGACGACGACGAGAACGGCGCTCGCGAGGAACGGCAGTCGCCAGCCCCACGACAGGAACGCGTCCTCCGGCATCAGCACGCTCGCTCCGGTGAACGCGCCGACAGCGGCGAGGTTGCCCACCGGGACCCCCAACTGCACCCATGACGCCAACGCGCCCCGCGCGCGTTGCCGACCGTGAGCATCCGCGTGCTCCGCTGACAGCGTGACGGCGCCGCCCCACTCCCCGCCGAGGCCGAGACCTTGGACCAACCGCAGGACAACAAGACAGATGGGCGCCCACACGCCGATCGTGTCGTATCCCGGCAGACAACCCATCAGAAATGTCCCGCCACCGGTGAGGAGCAGTGTCGTCACCAGCGCCGCTTTACGTCCGACCGTGTCGCCCATCCGGCCGAAGATCACCCCGCCCAACGGACGCGCCAGGAACGCGACTGCATAGGTCGCAAACGACAGCAGCGTTCCCGTCGTGGGGTCGCTGCCCGGGAAGAACAGGCGCGGGAAGACCAGGGCGGCCGCAGAGCCGAACAGAAAGAAGTCGTACCACTCGATGGATGTCCCCGCGAAGCTGGAGAACAGGACACGGCGCAAACCTCGTGTGCCGACTTCGGACGAGTTCGAATCCATCGCAGCTCCCTCATGGCTTTCTCCGGACGTTAGGGGCCGGACATGAGACGTGTCCAATATCAAAAGTGTTCATTTCGATACTCAATAGGTATTAGGGGCCGATCACGCTGGTCGTATGGCTTCGCCCCGGGGGCCCGCCCGTGTGACTGTGCCCACGGCTGTACCGTGACCGGCGTGAATTTCTCCCGGATGTCATGCGTCGCGGTCGTTGCGTCTGCGGCTCCCCTGTTGCTCGTGCTTGCCGCGTGTGGCTCGGATTCGGATACCGCGTCGACCACCACGACGACGGCCACGTCCGTCGAAGCCGATCCGTTCACGGTCCCCGATACCCCGACACCGGACAGCACGTGCCCGTCAGCAGCGCCCGCCGAGGGCGGCGAAGCCGAGTGGACCCTGCCCGGCGCGACCGGCAGTGTCGCGGTCACCGGGTCCACGGACGCGGCCGCGCCTCGCATCGACGTGCAGGCTCCGTTCAGCGTGACCGACACCCAGGTGCACACGCTTCGCGAGGGCGACGGGCCGGTCGTCGCGGACAACGCCACCGTGCTGGTCTGCTACATGGGCGTCAACGGCCGGGACGGCTCGGTCTTCGACAGCAGCTATGAGCGGGGCATCCCCGTCGACTTCCCCCTCGACGGCGTCGTGAAGGGGTTTCAGAAGGCCATCGCCGGACAGAAGGTCGGATCGACCGTCGCTGTCGCGATGACCCCTGCCGACGGTTACCCCGACGGCGAGCCCCGCGCCGGGATCCAGCCCGGTGACTCGCTGGTCTTCGCGATCAAGATCCTCAACGCATCGAGCTGACTGACCCGGCCCCTTTCATCGTGCGGGTAGGTTCGTTGTGGTGGATGGTGCAGACGGCAAGGTCGACGCGAGTGCTCTGGAAGGAGTCTCGGAGACGGCGCTGCTGACACTGAACGGCAGGGCGTTCCAAGCCGGTCATCCGGAAGCGATCATCGACGATCCCATGGCGATCCGGCTGCGCGATGCGATCGACTTCGACTTCGACAAGTTCGGCCGCCGCAAGGGCCAGGAGATGGCGGTCCGCTCGTTGGCCTTCGACCGTGCCGCGATCCGCTATCTGTCGAAACATCCGCAGGCCACCGTCGTCGCGCTCGCCGAAGGTCTGCAGACCAGCTTCTGGCGTCTGAACGACGCGCTTCCCGATGCGGCGTTCCGCTGGGTCACAGTCGATTTCAAGCCGGTCATCGAGTTGCGTGAACGACTGCTGCCCTCTTCCCCGCGGATCACCAACCTCGCGCAGTCGGCGCTGGACTACTCGTGGATGGACGCGATCGACGCTTCCTGCGGTGTCTTCATCACAGCCGAAGGTCTGTTGATGTATTTGCAGCCCGATGAGGCGATGGGCCTGATCACGGAGTGCGCCAAGCGTTTTCCCGGCGGCCAGATGATCTTCGACCTACCGCCCGTTCTGGTGAAGAAGTTCGCCCCCAAGGGAATGCGGTCATCACGCCGGTACCGGGTGCCGCCGATGCCGTTCAGTCTTTCGGCCTCCCAGCTGGCTGACCTCGTCAACACCGTCCCGGGTATCAGCGCCGTGCACGACCTGCCCATGCCCCGGGGTCGCGGTTTCTTCTTCGAGAAGATCTTCCCCGCTTTCTGGCACCTGAAGCTCACCAGGAACTTTCGCGGCGCCTACACACTTCTGGAATTCGGCTGATGGTCGAGCAGAGCATCTGGATGCGAAAGGTCCAGGCAAACCCCGAGCACTCGACGTGGTACATCGAACGGTTCCGCTCGATGGCGCGCGCCGGCGAAGACCTGGCCGGCGAAGCTCGACTCGTGGACGCGATGGCGCCTCGGGGCGCGCGGATCCTCGATGCCGGTTGCGGCCCTGGCCGGTTGGGCGGGCAGCTGGCCGCCGCGGGCCACGATGTGGTGGGTGTCGATGTTGACCCGGCGCTGATCGAGGCAGCCGAGCAGGACCATCCGGGACCTCGGTGGCTCGTCGGTGACCTCGCCGAGCTCGACTTGCCGGGGCGCGGTATCCCGGAGCCGTTCGACATCATCGTTTCTGCAGGCAATGTCATGACGTTCCTCGCCCCGAGCACGCGAACACAGGTGTTGACGCGGTTGCGTGCCCACCTCGCGGGTGACGGCCGCGCGGTGATCGGCTTCGGCGCAGGCCGCGATTACGAGTTCGCCGACTTCTTCCACGACGCGGCCGAGGCGGGGTTGAGGCCGGCGCTGCTGCTCTCGACGTGGGATCTGCGACCGTTCACCGACGACTCCGACTTCCTGGTCGCCGTTCTCGACCCCACGTGAACCGCTGCGGCTACCGCTTCAGGGAGCCGGGTGGCCAGTCGTATCCGATCTCGTCGCAGATCGGCGGGATGATGATCAACGCGCCACGTGGGCTGCAGAACGGCATGCCCGGCGGCGGCGTCATCGGCGCGGGAGCCGGGCCCACCGGTGGCGGGGGCGCCACCTGGTGCGGTACGCCTGACCACGGGTAGATGGTGCTGCTGTCGACGTCGACGATGCCCTCGGAGTTCCAGTACCAGTCGTGGCAGATGTTCTGGTCCCAGCTGAGCACCTGGCTGCCCGGGATGGCGGGGTCGCCGGGACACCAGTGGGTACAGGTCATGCCTTGCGGGCAGTTGCCACCCTGATAGCTGGGGCCTTCGGCCCACGATGCGCCCGCCCCCAGCGACAGACCGGCGAGCGCGACGGCGCCAGACACGACGACTGACGTTGCGAACCGCGACAATCGGCTCATGTGCGTCCTTCCCTCGGGCGCCGCCCATCACGGCGCCAATGGGTTCAGTTAAAACGCACGATGCCGCTACCGATCCCAAAAAAGACCGATTACTGCGATTTGAGCAGCGGCCGCAGATCGTCGAGGCGGTCGAACAGATGCCAGACGTAGGACGACGACCCGTTCTCGCGGTGCGCATGCAGATCCGCCAACTCGGGGTCGTCGCAGTAACTCTGGAACGCATCTTTGGAATCCCACTCGACGAGTATCAGCACCCTGCGCGGCTCGATGTCGCCGGTGACCGATTCCCGGAACTGCCCGAGGGCGACGACGCGGCCGCCGTGTTTGGCGACCTCCTGCGGCGAGCGTCTCGAATACGCCAGGTACTCGTCGGGGTCGGCGATGTCGAACAGGTTCAAGGCGTACACCGTCACGCCGGGGGACGGTACACGGCGCTCGCCTACGCCGACGCGGTGTACCTAGATGTACTCGGCCATGACGTTGGTAGCGGGCGTGTTGGCTTGATGTGAGGAGAACCTCCGGGTGAGGTGTGGCTTGTCGAAGGCCCATCACCAACCCGGAGGTTCTCGTGTCCCACCGTAATGCTCGCA
>JAEZKH010000255.1 GCA_023415515.1 Actinomycetes bacterium | reverse complement strand
CTTGGCAGTAGCTGTCACGTCGACCTGCGCGGCCATCGCCGCGCCGACGCTCCCGGCGGTGTTCTGCAGGGTGGCGGCGACCACGGGTGTGCGGTTCTTCAGCAACGGGATCCACTTGTCGGCTTTGCGGCTGATGCCGCCGCCGGCGATGAACAGATCCGGCCAGATGGCGTTCTCGATCGCTACGAGCACCTTGGTGACTTCCTTGCACCACCGCTCATAGCTCCAGTCCTTGTTCTCCTTTATCGACGACGCCGCCCGGTGCTCGGCTTCCTTCCCTCCGACTTCGAGGTGGCCGAATTCGGTGTTGGGCAGCAGCACACCGTTGTGGATCACGGCCGATCCGATACCCGTGCCGAAGGTCAGCAGCACGATCACGCCGGTGTTGTCGCGGCCCGCGCCGAACCGCTCCTCGGCGAGCCCCGCGGCGTCGGCGTCGTTGAGCACCGTGACCGTCTGTCCGCCGAGTTCCTTGCTGAAGAACTCCGCGGCATTGGTGCCGACCCAGGCTTTGTCCACGTTGGCAGCGGTCCGCACGACGCCGTCGGTGACCACGCCGGGGTACGTCACGCCGACTTTGTCGGTCCAGCCGAACTCGCGCACGACGGCGGCGACGGTTTTGCTGACCGCTTCCGGGGTGGCGGGCTGGGGGGTCGCGATCTTGAAACGGTCGCCGATCAGATGACCGGTCTCGAGGTCGACGATGCCGCCTTTGACCCCGCTGCCGCCCACGTCAACGCCGAATCCACGACGCTGCGGACCTCCGTTGGTGCTGGGATCGGCTGCGGGTGAATCGGTGGCGGTCATGTGCCCACACATTAGTGGCTCGGCAGAGCTTTGGGAGGGGTGCTGAACATCCGTCACCGACTATTTGTGCTGCGATGGACGGGTGGAAAACCTTCGCCTCGACCCCACCGAACTCCGCATGATCGCCGATGGGTTGGCGGCCGAGGCGGCCGACTTCGTGCGGCGCAGGCGCGACGAGGTTTTCACCGCTCGGCCACTGCGGGAGTCGGACGCAGACACCGTGCGCGCCAAGAGCACTCCAACAGACCCCGTCACGATCGTCGACACCGAAACCGAACGACTGCTGCGCGACCGACTGGCCGCACTACGGCCGGGCGAGCATGTCCTCGGCGAGGAGGGCGGTGGCCGCCGCGACGAATCGGCGGGTCGGCCGACGTGGGTGCTCGACCCCATCGACGGCACGGTCAACTTCGTCTACGGGTTGCCCGCGTACTCGGTCTCGGTCGCGGTCCAGGTGGACGGGCAGTCGATCGCAGGCGCGGTCGCCAACGTCGTCGACGGCGCGGTGTACTCGGCGGCGCGCGGGCACGGCGCGTATGTGCGGCGCGGGTCGGCGACGTCGCCGCTTCGGGCAAGTCCGGCCGACGATTTGTCGATGACGTTGGTGGGCACCGGCTTCGGCTACGACCCGCAGATTCGTCGGCGTCAGGCGTCAGTGCTCGCGACGCTGCTGCCTGCCGTCCGCGACATTCGCAGGCTCGGCTCGGCGGCCCTGGACCTGTGCCTGGTCGCCGCGGGTCATCTCGACGCGTACTTCGAGGAGAACCTCAACGTGTGGGACTGGGCCGCGGGCGCCTTGATCGCGGCGGAAGCAGGCGCCCGGGTGCGGTTGCCCCCGATGGGCGACGGCGCCGACGGCAGGGGGCTGGTGATCGCAGCCGCCCCTGGTGTCAGCGACGCGTTCACTGCCGCGCTCGCCGCAGCGGGAGGGGGCTGAGCGGCTGACAGCCCCTGCGACGCGACGGACGTCGGTCAGCAGGCGGTGCTGTGGATCTTGGAGATCAATGCGGGGTCGGGGGGCTGCGTGGCATCCGGCCGCAGACTGGACAGCACGGCCTCGGTGTCGTCGCTGCGGGTCAGCTCGGTGAAATCGGTGCCGATCGCGAGGTCGACGGTGTCGTCGGGCCGCTGATCCTGGTACAGCTCGACGCACGGGGCCACCAACCACACCGCGGCCGCGGCCGCACGTCCGCTTGGCCCGAACCGAATCTGGCCCTGACACGACAGCCGGTTGTTCGCGTACAGCGGGTCGTTCTCGGCGGTCGGCTCGGCGAACCCGATGTCGCGCAGTTGACCGGCCACCTCGGCGGCTTGACCACCCTGGCCGCTGGCGTTGAGCACCCTGATCTTGGTGTCGGCGAGGTTGGCGGGACCGACCTCGGTCATCGACGCGCGGGTGACCCGCTCGCCGAGCTTGGACTGGGTCGGGTCGCTGGTGCTGTTGTCGGCGGGCGGGTTGCATGCCGCGGCCTCGGTCACATCAGGAGGACGATTGAGCGCGACGACCCAGACGATCATCGTCACCACCGCAAGCGCGGCGAACACCACGATGCCCGGTGTGTAGTTGCGCCGACGGAATGGCCGACCATGCTTGTCGAAGGCCGTGCCCTCTGTGATTTGAGCGACCACACGAGCACTCTAGAACGCCCGTGGTCACTCGCTGTGCAGCGGCGTTGACTCAATGTGACGTATATCACACTTACCGATACTTGAATCCGGGCACGAATCATTTGGCGGATGCGTTCGACGCTGGTACAAAGCTCTGTCGCAAGGTTCACGGAGGGGACACGAAGATGGCTACTGACTACGACGCCCCACGGCGCACCGAGACCGACGACGTATCCGAGGATTCGCTCGAGGAACTCAAGGCTCGGCGGAACGAAGCGCAATCAGCTGTAGTCGACGTCGACGAGTCCGAATCCGCCGAGAACTTCGAACTGCCAGGCGCCGACTTGTCGGGCGAAGAGCTGTCTGTCCGGGTGATCCCGAAGCAAGCCGATGAGTTCACCTGCTCGAGCTGCTTCCTGGTACATCACCGCAGCAGGCTGGCCAGCGAGAAGAACGGCGTGATGATCTGCTCCGACTGCGCGGCCTGAAGCCGGGTCACGACCGCAGCGCGGACAACACCCGGTCAGGGTGGCGACAGCTCACCAGCCAGTACGGCGTCGGGTCGTCGGGATCGTCGAGCACTATCAGCACCATCGGCCCGACCCAGGCCCGGTGCACCACGAAAGCGGCGGGGTCGAGTTGGCGCCCCAGTGCCGCGGATTTCGCTGATCGCGGCACTTCGGCCGACTTGGCGATGACGCTGACCGGCAGATGCGCTTCGCCGACCCACAGTTCCGTCTGCGCGGTCGAGTCGTCGGGCGCGCGCGCGACCACCCGCACCTCGGTCCTGCCGAACCAGAGCAACACCGCGGCGGCAACGGGGAGCAGAACGGCGAAGGGCACCCAGTTGGGCAGGGCGGCCACACCTTGGTTGACTTCGAGCGCGATCAGCGCGGCCAGCGCCATGCCGGGCGGCCACCACCACCATGGCACCCGCAGCCGTTCGCTATAGCGCACGACTTGCGGTGCTGCGCGCGTGTAGGACACGTGGCCAAGGGTAATCTCATGCCTCGTGTCCACCCCTCTGGCGGTCGTTCGCCTCGATCGCGACCTGCCGATGCCCAGCCGAGCCCATGAGGGCGACGCCGGGATCGATCTGTTCAGCGCAGAGGATGTCGAACTGCCTCCCGGCCACCGCGCACTCGTGCCGACGGGCGTCGCGGTGGCCATCCCGTACGGGATGGTGGGGTTGATACACCCGAGGTCGGGTCTGGCTGCGCGCGTTGGCCTTTCGATTGTCAACAGCCCCGGCACGATCGACGCGGGCTATCGCGGCGAGATCAAGGTCGCGTTGATCAATCTCGATCCCGCAGAGCGCATCGTCGTGCACCGTGGCGATCGGATCGCCCAATTGCTCGTGCAGCGCGTCGAACTACCCGACCTGGTCGAGGTGACCTCCTTCGATGAGGCCGGCTTGGCAGGCACATCCCGTGGCGTCGGCGGCCACGGCTCCTCCGGCGGACATGCGAGTTTGTGATGGCTTTTGGAAAACACGCCAAACCCGATGACGACGATCTCGATGAAGACATCAACGAGACGGACGACGGCGTAGACGACGACGTAGACGACGACGAACTGGACGGCCCGTTCGACATCGAGGACTTCGACGACCCGGCGGCGGCAGCGCATGCACGGCTGGATCTGGGCTCCGTGCTCATCCCGATGCCTGAGGCCGGGCAGGTGCAGGTCGAACTCACCGAGGGCGGCGTGCCGAGCGCGGTGTGGGTGGTGACACCCAACGGCCGGTTCACCGTCGCGGCCTATGCCGCTCCGAAGAGTTCGGCGCTGTGGCGTGAGGTCGCCACCGAGCTGGCGGAGTCGCTGCGCAAAGACACTCCCGAGGTGCGCATCGAGGACGGCCCGTGGGGCCGGGAGGTGGTCGGCTCGGCCCCCGCGGGTGTCGTCCGGTTCATCGGCGTCGACGGCTACCGGTGGATGATCCGCTGCGTCGTCAACGGTCCGCAGCAGACCATCGACGCGTTGAGCGATCAGGCCCGAGAAGCACTGGCGGACACCGTAGTCCGTCGTGGCAACACCCCGCTGCCGGTGCGCACCCCGCTACCGGTGCAGCTCCCGGAGCCGATGGCCGAGCAGCTGCGGGTCGCAGCGCAGCAGCAGGCGGCCGCGCAGGCCGCCGCACAGCAGCAACAGCAGCAGCCGCCCGAGACCCAGCCGGTCGCCAGGCGCAGCGAGCACGGCTCGGCGATGCAGCAGCTGCGCACGATCACCGGTGGTTGACGGGCCCTCACAGGTCCATCAGCGCGGCCACGCAGGCCGTGCCGAGGGCGGACGGCGCCTCGCCGATCTCGTCCAGCGTGACCGTTCGTAGCGCCGCCCTCGGCGCGGCAGCAGCCCATTCGACTGCGACCTCCACCGGATGCACGGGGTCGTCGGTCGCCGCGGCCACGCCCATCGGAGCGGTCAACGTCGCCAGTTGGGCCGATGTCGGCGAGACGTACCGGGAGGCGGTGTCCATCGCGTCGGGCAAGCCGGGCCACTGACCCAGCCACGACCGTGCCAACTCGTCGGCGAGCCACGGCGGGCTCGACGCGCGCATCTGCGACGTCGCCGACACCAACCCGTCCCTGCGGAGCACCTCGGCCGAATACCGGGCCGCATGCGCGGCGGGCGCCGCGTCCGGTGACCCGGTCCACGGCGGAAGCGCGGCCAGCACCGCCACCGCGCGCGTCGGATGGGCCAGCGCCCAATTGGCCGCGACCGCGGCGCCGATCGACACCCCGCCCACCGCGATTGGGCCAAGCCGTGCCGCGTCGTCGAGGGCGGCGAGGTAGCCGTCGATGAGCCGGTCGGGCTGCGGCGGGGGTGTCACCACGACAGCGCCCGCCTCGTGCAACGGGGGCGCGAAAGCCCGATAGACGTAGTCGTCGTCGGACCCGGTTCCCGGCAGCAGAACCGTCGTCACGCCGTTCAAATCGACTGGCATCACCCGATCGTGCCGTGTGGCATAAATCACCGGCGTGGCGGGTAACCCCCAGCGTGGCATTCGGGAACCAACCGGTCTACCGTGGCGTTGGTTGGGGATCCACGGTGGATTCACAGAGTGCAGGAGAGGCCATGGCTACGGCCGAAGGGTATCTGCGCCGGCTCACACGCCGGCTGACCGACGATCCCGAACAACTCGACGCCGAGGAGTTGACCGAAGAGGCCACCGGCACCGGTGCGCAGAAGGCGATCGACTGTCAACGCGGCCAAGAAGTCACGATGGTCGGCACGCTGCGCAGCGTCGAAGCCAATGCGAAGGGCTGCGCGGGTGGCATCAAGGCCGAACTGTTCGACGGCACCGACGCGGTGATGCTGGTCTGGCTCGGTCAGCGCCGCATCCCCGGCATCGAATCGGGCCGCACCCTGCGGGTGCACGGTCGGGTCGGCAAGCTCGAAAACGGCACCAAGGCGATCTACAACCCGCACTACGAAATTCAGAAGTAGGCAGGGCCGGTCGCGGGGCACGTACCGTTAACACGTGTCCGATAAGCAATCCGGTGCCCAAGCCATTCTCGAGCAGATGGGCGGCATCAGCGGCCTGATCTATTCGTCGCTGCCCGTTCTGGTTTTCGTCCCCGTCTCCTCAGTCTTCGGCCTGGTGCCCGCGATCATCGCGGCACTGGCGGTGGCGGCGCTGATCCTGGTGTGGCGGCTCGCCCGCAAGGAGTCCGTCCAGCCGGCGATCTCCGGATTCGTGGGCGTCGGCGTCTGCGCCCTCATCGCCTACATCGTGGGGGAGTCGAAGGGCTATTTCCTCTACGGCATATGGATGTCGCTGTTCTGGGCCGTGGTCTTCTTCGTCTCGGTGCTCATCCGCAGGCCGATCGTCGGCTACATCTGGAGCTGGGTCAACGGCCACGACCGCGGGTGGCGCACGGTGCGCAAGGCCGTCCTGGTCTTCGACATCGCCACCATCACCTGGGTACTGGTCTTCGCCGCTCGCTTCGTGGTGCAACGTCACCTCTACGACGCCGATCAGACCGGCTGGCTGGGGGTGGCACGCATCGCGATGGGCTGGCCGCTGACCGCCGTCGCCGCCCTGGTGACCTACCTCGCCATCCGCAGCGT
>JAEZKH010000201.1 GCA_023415515.1 Actinomycetes bacterium | reverse complement strand
GTCGATAACTGGCCCGCTCGGTCCGATCTGCCGGTGGTCGCGATGACTGCTAGCCGGTGTTCTCCTTGTTGCCCGGGACCGCCGTCGGCGCAGCGGGCGCCTTGACGTCAGGCGAGAACGGGTTCGGCCCGTTGGGATCGAGTCGGGGGGCCTTCTCGGTCGGCTCGGCGGGCGCCGGCGACGAAGTCGTGGTGGTCGTTGTCGTTGAGGTCTCCGAAGGGGCCTCTTTCTCCTCGCTGCCGCAAGCGGTCAGCGCACCCATCGAAATGACGGCCGCGATACCGAGCGCGGCGGCGACTCGACGGGTCAGCCTGCCTTTCTCCATGATGTGGTTCCTGTTCGTCGCATGAGTACAACCTGAGAATACGAACTGAACTATATCGTCCAAGATCAACACTCGTCAATGGAACTATCTGCGCGAATGAGACGAGATAGTCCAAAGTGGCGGATGTGTCAGCTGGGGATGTAGTCGAACGTGTCGGGGTTCGGTCCTCTGCGACCTTTCTCGCCCTTGTCCAGCTCGGTGAGGGCGTCCATGTCATCGGGGCTCAGTTCGAAATCGAAGATATCGAGATTCTCCTTGATCCGCTCGGGAGTCACCGACTTCGGGAACACGATGTCACCGCGCTGGATGTGCCACCGCAACACCACCTGAGCCGGCGACTTGCCCGTCGCGTTCGCCACGCCCTCGACGACCTGGTCGTCGAGAACCGCGCCCTGCGCAATCGGCGACCACGCCTCGGTGACGATGCCGTGCCGCTGCCCATAGCCGCGCACCTCTTCGTTGCCGAAATACGGGTGCACCTCGATCTGGTTGACCGCGGGCACGATCTCGGTTTCCTTCGCCAACCGCTCGAGGTGGGGCACCTGGAAATTCGACACCCCGATGCTGCGGGCCCGGCCGTCGCGCTTGAACTCCTCGAGCACCCGCCACGTCGACACGAAGTCGCCGTCGTAGAGCGTGGGAAGCGGCCAGTGGATCAAGAACAGGTCCACGTAGTCGAAGCCGAGTTCGGACAGCGTGCCGTCGAAGGCGCGGCGGGCGTCATCGGGGCGGTGGAAACCGTTGTTGAGCTTGCTGGTGACATACACCTCATCGCGCGCGACGCCTGCGTCGCGGATGCCCTGCCCCACACCGGCTTCGTTCTGGTACATCTCCGCGGTGTCGATGTGGCGGTAGCCGAGGTCCAGTGCGGTCCTGACCGCCTCGGCCGTCTCGCTCGGCTCGATCTGGAAGACACCGAACCCCAGCTGAGGGATTGCGGCGCCGTCATTCAGTTCGATCGTGGGTACGTGGCTCACAGTTGATCCTCCTTTGACGTCAGCCTGCCCTGTACTCGAAAGCGTCAAACACCACAGCCGGCTGAATTATGTCCGTTGATTGGCCACGCCGGTTGCGGGTATGTGCGTCGGGTCGGCAGCGGCAGCAGCGCCGATCGTCGAGTGGGAGGAAGCGCCAATGGGGTTCCCTGAGCAGCAGCAAAAGCCACCCGGGGTGCAGTCGGCCATGGACCCGGTGCCGGATTGCGGCGAGAACAGCTATCGGGGGTCGGGCCGAATGCGCGGCAAGCGCGCGATCATCACCGGGGGAGACAGCGGCATCGGGCGCGCGGTCGCAATCGCCTACGCGCGCGAGGGCGCCGACGTTCTGATCGCCTACCTCAACGAGCACTCCGATGCGCAGGAGGTCGCCGAACTCGTCGAGGCCGCCGGCCGTCGGTGCGTGCTCGTCGCGGGCGACCTGTCGGACCCCGCCCACTGCCGCGCCGTGGTGGACCGCGCCGCAACGGAATTCGGCGGGATCGACGTACTGGTCAGCAACGCCGCGTATCAAATGACCCACGAGAGCCTCGACGAGATCAGCGACGAGGAATGGGACTACACGTTCCGGCTCAACGTCGGGGCATATTTCTATCTGCTCAAGGCCGCGCTGCCGCACATGGGTGCGGGGGCTTCGGTGATCGGGAGTTCTTCGGTCAACTCGGATATGCCATCACCCACGCTTGCGCCGTATGCCGCGACCAAGGCCGCCATCGCCAACTTCTCGGCCAGCCTCGCGCAAATGCTTGGCGAGCGGGGCATCCGGGTGAACAGTGTTGCACCAGGGCCGGTCTGGACACCGCTGATCCCCGCCACGATGCCCGAGGAGAAGGTTGCGTCCTTCGGGGAGAACACTCCGCTCGGCCGGGCCGGGCAGCCCGCTGAACTGGCACCGGTGTATGTGATGTTGGCCTCCGACGAGGCCAGCTACGTCTCGGGGGCCCGCGTGGCGGTCACGGGCGGCAGGCCGGTCCTCTAACTCTCCCGAAGCGCGGCCAGCAGACGCCGTGCCGCCGCGACGCGCCCGGCGGCGGGTCCGGTCAGCGCGTCGAGCGCGCACTCGGGGTCTGCCGGTGGACCGAGGTGACCGCACCCGCGGGGACAGTCGGCGATCGCCTCGGCCAGGTCCGAGAACGCCAGCAGGACGTCGTCGGGTTCGATGTGGGCGAGCCCGAACGACCGGATCCCCGGGGTGTCGATGACCCAGCCCGACCCGTCGAGCGGGAGCGCGACCGACTGCGTCGACGTGTGTCGCCCCTTGCCGACGCCGGACACGTCGCCGATGGCGCGATCCGCATCGGGAACCAGTCGATTCACCAGGGTCGACTTGCCGACGCCGGAGTGGCCGAGCAGCACCGTGACCTTGTCGGTCAGCATGGGTGAGACCACGTCGAGGGGATCGTCGCGGCCCGCGGTCGCGACCGTCAACTCGAGGTCGGCGAACTGCGCGGCGAACGGTTCCGCCGGTGCGAGGTCGGTCTTCGTCAGGCACAGGATCGGGGTCAAGCCGCCCGCGTAGGCGGCGATCAGGGCACGTTCGACGAGGCCGGTGCGCGGTGGCGGGTCGGCCAATGCGACGACGATCAGCAGTTGATCGGCGTTCGCGACGACCACCCGCTCGGTCGGATCGGTGTCATCGGCGGTGCGCCGCAACACCGTTCGACGTTCGCCGCGGCGCACGATCCGGGCCAGGGTGTCCGTCCTGCCGGACAGGTCGCCCACCAACGCGACGTCGTCGCCGACCACGATCGAGGTCCGGCCTAGTTCGCGGGCCCGCATCGCGGTCACCCGGCGGGCCGGGTCGCCGCCGAGCGCGCATCCCCAGCGTCCGCGGTCGACCGTCACGACCATGCCTTCCCTGGCGTCGGCATGATCGGGACGGGTCTTGGTGCGCGGCCGGGAGCCGCGTCCGGGGCGGATCCGGACGTCTGACTCGTCGTACTGGCGTGAGCTCATCCCTCGGGCATTGTCGACTGACCCGCCAGCATGCCGGACCACATCTGCGGGAAACCCGGCAGCGTCTTCGACGTGGTGGCGATGTCTTCGACTTCTACGCCGGGCACCCGGAGCCCGACGATCGCTCCCGCGGTCGCCATCCGGTGGTCGGCGTAGGACCGCCACTGACCGCCGTGCAGCGGCACCGCGGTGATGACGAGGCCGTCGGGAATCTCCTCGCACCTGCCGCCGAGACCGTTGATCTCGGCCGAGAGCGCGGCCAAGCGGTCGGTCTCATGGCCGCGCAGATGCGCGATGCCCGTCAGATGCGACACCGAACCCTCCGCGGCGAGCGCGGCGAGGGCGGCGACCGCGGGGGCGAGCTCGCCGACGTCGTGAAGGTCGACGTCGAGGCCGCCGTGGCCGTGCGATCCGTGCACCTCCAGATGCGAGTTGCTGCGTCGCACAGTCGAACCGAGCTTCTCGAGGATGCCGAGGATGATGTCGGCAGGCTGGATGCTGGCGGCGGGCCAGCCTGCGATTCGCACGATCCCGCCGCTGACGACCGCGGCGGCGAGGAACGGAACGGAGTTGGACAGGTCCGGTTCGATCACCCAGCGGCGGGCAGCGACCGGACCGGGGGAGACGTGCCACCGGTTCGCCTCGGTGTCGTCGACCTCGACGCCCGCGTCGCGCAGCATCGCCACCGTCATCGCCACATGCGGCGCCGACGGCACGGACTCGCCGCTGTGCACGACGGTCAGTCCCTCGGTGAACGATGCGCCGGACAGCAGCAGCCCGGAGACGAACTGCGACGACGCCGACGCGTCGATCTCGACGGTGCCGCCTGCGACCACACCGGTGCCGTGCACCCGGAACGGCAGGCCGTCGGCGTCGATGTCCACGCCGAGGCTGCGCAGCGCGTCCAGCAGCGGCGCGATCGGTCGCGAACGGGCCTGCTCGTCGCCGTCGAACACCACGGTCTCGGTGGACAGTGCCGCGACGGGCGGGACGAAGCGCAGCACGGTTCCCGCGAGCCCGCAGTCGACGGTGGCGTCTGCGGCCGGCGCGATCCGGCCGCTGATCTCCAACTCGGTCCCGTCGCCGTCGACGGTGACGCCGAGGGTTCGGATCGCCTCGATCATCAGGTCGGTGTCACGGCTGCGCAGCGCACCGCTGATCGTCGAGGTTCCGGCGCCGGTCGCCAGCGCTGCCAGCACAAGGGCGCGGTTGGTCTGCGACTTCGAGCCCGGCACCGTGACCGTCGCGTGCACCGGGCTCGCCGTGGTCGGCGCCTGCCACAGGTGCGTGGGCTCCTCACGGGCGCGGTTCATCACGGCACCATCCTGCCCTGTCGGACATTTCTGCCACCATGGGAGATATGTGTGGGCGATTCGCGGTAACCACCGATCCGGCGCTGTTGGCCGAGAAGATCAAGGCCATCGACGAGACCACGGCGGCCGCCCAGGGCAAGGACGCGCCAGGGCCGAACTACAACGTCGCGCCGACGACCACGATCAGCACGGTGGTCAAACGGCACGCCGAACCCGATGACGAGTCGACGCGCCGGATCCGGTCGATGCGGTGGGGCCTGGTGCCGCCGTGGGCCAAGGAGACCGAGGACGGGACGCCCGACACGAAAGGCCCGCTGCTGATCAACGCCCGTGCGGAAAAGGTCACGACGTCGCCGGCCTTCCGTAACTCGGCCAAGAACAAGCGCTGTCTGGTGCCGATGGACGGCTGGTACGAGTGGCTGAAGAAAGGTGAGGCGAAGGGCAGCAAGACGCCCTTCTACATGTACGGCGGCGACGGTGAGCCGCTGTTCATGGCCGGCCTGTGGTCGACGTGGCGGCCCAAGGGCGCGGCCAAGGACAGCCCGCCGCTGCTGAGCGCCACGATCATCACCACCGACGCGGCAGGTCCGCTCGCCGAGATCCACGACCGGATGCCGTTGACGATCAGCGCAGCGGACTGGGACCGGTGGCTCGATCCCGACGCCCCCGTCGACGAGGGGCTGCTGCGCGGACACGGCGATCTCGACCGGATCGAAATCCGCGAGGTGTCGCGGCTGGTCAACAACATCCGCAACAACGGGCCCGAATTGATCGAACCCGCCGAGCCGCAGGCCGAGCAGGCCACGCTGCTGTAGTCGTCACCGCCGCAGCGCAGTCACCACGACGTAGGGAGCGTCGAAGGCGACGACGCCGTCTGAGCCCAGATTGGCACGCATGGCGTCCTCGAACGCGGCCCGCAAGGCGGCTCGGTTCGCCTCGTCGAGGTTGGCGAGCAGCGAAACGTGCAGCGGTGACTCGTGTTCGATGAGGTGCATGGCGTCGTCCAGGCTGCCCAGTCGCCAGGGGGACATGCCTGTGGTGATCTCCACGTCGTCGAAGTCGGCGGCGAGCCGCTCGTTGATGGTGTCCGCCTCACCCCACCGGTCGGGGCCTTGAGCAGAGTCCTGCGGCGGCCCGAAGACCGACACGATCGGCTTGAAGAACGGCGTGTCCACATCGGGCACCCACGCCGAGAACCCCACCGCCCCACCGGGTTTGAGCAGACGCGCGATCTCGGCGACTTGACGTGCGGGCTCCACGAAGATGATGCCCATGTTCGACACCAGCGCATCGAAAGCTGCTGTCGGCAAACCGGTTTCGGCAGCGTCTCCGGTGACCCAGTCGATCGCCGCGCCAGCGGCTTCGGCCTTGGTCCTGGCGATCGCGATCAGGTCGGGGGTGATGTCGACGCCGGTGACGCGAGCTCCTGCTTCAGCCGCCGCCAGAGCGGCGTTTCCGGTGCCGCACGCCAGATCGGCCACGGCTGCTCCGCGTAACGGGACGCGCCGATCGACCGCGTCGACGACCTCGTCGGCGATCGCGGCGATCCGGTCCCCGATCGCGTCGTAGCGGCCCGCTGACCACGTTTCCGGAGAAGACATGAATGAAATGTATCCGTGCCACCATGGCGGGGTGTCGTCATTGGCCGGCTACCCCGTCACGGCACCGCCGCTCCCACGCCCGGTGATGTTCGAGCAGTTCTGGGCTGATCTCACGTTCATGCACTGGCCGGTACGGCCGGCGGCCGTCGAGCACCTGTATCCGCCGGGCACGCGGCCCGACGTGTTCGGCGACATGACCTACGTCGGCCTGATTCCGTTCACGATGCGCCACACCGCCGTGGGGACCGCGTTGTCGCTGCCGTACTTCGGCACCTTTCACGAGACCAACGTGCGGTTGTACTCCGTCGATGACGCGGGCCGCCGCGGCGTGCTGTTCCGCTCGCTGGAGACCGCGCGGCTCGCAGTGGTGCCGGTGGTCCGTACCGCGCTCGGCGTGCCCTACACGTGGGCCAGGATGCGGATCACCCGATCCGGCGACGAGATCCGCTACGAAAGCCTGCGCCGATGGCCGCGGCGGGGACTGGGCAGCAGCGTCACCGTACGCGTCGGTGCCGGTGTCGAGCCGACTCCGTTGGAGGTGTGGCTGACCGCGCGCTGGGGTGCGCACACCCGGGTGGCCGGCCGGACGTGGTGGATGCCGAACGAGCACGCCACGTGGCGGTTCAGGTCGGCCGAGGTCCTCGATCTGGACGACGAACTGGTGGCGGCGGCGGGCGTCGAACCGGCGGGTGAGCGGATGCGGGCGTTGTTCTCCACCGGCGTGCACGCGCGGTTCGGCCGTCCGACGCAGGTGAAGTAGCCGAATACGTACACATGTGTCACCGGGCGGAGGACGCTTGGCTGCATGACCGGTCTGCACACCAAGCCGCAGCTCACCACGATTGAAGTACGCAACCCGGCCGACGGCATGATCGTCGGCGCCGTTTCGAACGATTCAGCTGACGCTGTTGCCGACAAGGCCGCCGATCTGCGTCGCCATCAACCGGCATGGGAAGAGATGGGGCCGAGACGCCGTAAGCGGTGGCTGCTGACCTTCCAGGACTGGATCCTCGACAATGCCGAGCACATCACCGACGTCGTACAGTCGGAAACCGGTAAGACGCGCGTGGAGGCGGCGCTGGAGGCCCCGATGACCGCCGACGCGATCAAGTATTGGGCCGACAACGCCGAACGCTTCCTTGCCGACGACCACCCCAAACCGCACAACGTGATGAACCGCACCAAGCGGTTGACCACCGTTCACCATCCCTATCCGCTGGTCGGTGTCATCACGCCGTGGAACGCTCCGTTCGTCATGCCCGCAGTCGACGCAGTGCCGGCGCTGGCAGCAGGGGCCGCGGTGCTGGTGAAGCCGTCGGAGGTCACGCCGCTCAGTGGGGTGGAGCTCGCGAGGGGCTGGGCCGACATCGGGGCGCCGCCGGTTCTATCCGTCGTCACAGGTGCGGGTGCGACCGGCGCCGCCGTCGTCTCGAACGTCGACTTCGTGCAGTTCACCGGATCGGCTGCCACGGGCCGCAGGATTGCCGTCGCATGCGCCGAGCGACTGATCCCCTACTGCCTGGAACTCGGTGGCAAGGACCCCGCGATCGTGCTCGCCGACGCCGACCTCGAGCGTGCGGCGAACGGTATCGCCTGGGGAGGAATCTTCAACGCCGGACAGGTCTGTATCTCTGTCGAGCGCGTCTATGTGGAGGCGCCCGTCTACGACGAGTTCCTGGCGCTGCTCACGCAGAAGGTGTCCGAGCTTCGAGTCGGCCAGGACGACGACCGATGCCGATACGACGTCGGTGCGCTGGCGACCGAGAACCAGCGCGACATCGTGGCGCGCCACGTCGACGAGGCGGTTGCCGCAGGGGCGCGGGTGACCACAGGTGGGAAGCCGACCGGTGTCGGCACGTTCTTCGAGCCGACGGTGCTGGCCGACGTCGACCATTCGATGACGTGCATGACCGCAGAGACGTTCGGTCCGACGATTCCCGTCGTCAAGGTCGCCGACGAAGATGAGGCGATTCGATTGGCCAACGACTCCACCTACGGACTCTCCGGCTCGGTCTGGACGCGCGACGTGAAGCGCGGTGAGCGTCTTGCTCGGCGGATCGAAACCGGCTGCGTCAATGTCAACGACGTGATCATGGCGGCATTCAGTTTCGCGATTCCGTTCGGCGGATGGAAGAACTCAGGAGTCGGATCGCGAAGCGGTGGCGCCCACGGCATCCTGAAATACTGTCGCCAGCAGGCGATCGCGGCGCCGCGTATTCCGACCGCGTCGCGAGAGTTGTTGTGGTTTCCGAATTCTCGTGGCAAGTCGCGACTCGTCGGGGGCGTGGTCAGGGCGACCGCTTCGCGCGGTCTGCGACGACTCGGCATCACCCCGAAAAGCGGCCGTGGATGAAAATGTCAGGCGCTACCGGCGTTGTCTGACCGTCTCGGGAAGGTTGCGAACCGTTTCTGCGGGCACCCACGCGAGGTACAGCACGAATATCGCATAGCTGAAGATGCCGATCTGGAGAGTCAGGTCGATCGTCAGATGCATGACGATGCCCGCTGAAAGCACCCACGGCCGAAAACGCGGAAACCACACCAGGATTCCCACCGTCAACTCAATCACGAGGACGCTCCAGGTCATCGCGTTCATCGCCAGCGCGTTCGTGACGAACCACTCCGGTAGCGGGATGCGCTTCATGTCCTCGATGCGCAAGACGTAGGACACCGCGGTGCCGTCCAGCCACGGCTGGCCCGCCAGCTTCACCTGCACGGCGGCCAGATAGATGATCGAGAGCTGAATCTGAAGCAGCCGAATCGGCCAGTTCGGCCGGGTCTGCGCCGACCAGAACGAGCCGCGACTGCGTCGTTGATCGAGCGAGAGCGCCGCCCCCGACGGGGACACGGCCAGCAGAAGCGCTTCGATCCGGACCAGGGCGTCGCCGGAGTTGAACATCCACGGATCGCGACGCTCGACGGACAGGATGAGGACGAAGACGACCAATGCCGCGATCCTGCTGTGCCATCCGACGAGCAATGCGAACGCCGCGAGCAACAGCACGACAACGCCGATCAGGATGGCTTCCTCGGTGTTCCAGACGGCGAAGAGGCCCCAGGTGCCTGCGATAGACGGCTGTTCGGCAACGACTCCGTCCGGGCCGAGCATCGCGTCGCGGATCGGTAGCAGCCACAGTGCCCACACGATCACCAGGGCGCCGAACGCGATGCGGACCAGGCCCAGCGGGTAGGCCTGTCGCGGCTCGAACCAGAAGGATCGCCAGGTTCGACACACCAGCGACAGCAGCGGCAGCACCCGCCGGGCCGAGCGTGCGGTGTCGCTCACCGCGAGCCCGCCAAGTCCTCGCTGTAGAGGATTTCCACCGCGGCCTGTCCCTGGCCGTCGCTCCCCGGCGCTGCCATCGCGACCGACCGGAGGACCATCTCCACGTGAACGGCCCGGTCATCGGGTCGGCAGAGGGTCCGAACCACCCAGTGCGCGAAGTCCGACCGGATCTCCGGCGTGGTCAGCAGGCTCTCCTTGAACTTGCGCCAGCGATGCGCGGTCGGGACCCCGAGCACCCGATTGCTCCTCGGCATCACCCACGCCCTCACATCGCCGTCGGCCATCGTGACGTACACCTCGACGTCCTCCTGACGCGTCGGCGGAACCGGGGCGAACAGCGCCCAGTTCTGGTCGAGCCCGAGAGGTAACGCGATCGCGTTGACCACCGGCGCGGCGGTGCGCGTGATGGCACTGGCCGGCAGGTTGAACAACACCACGACGGCCAGACCCACGCCGAGCATCGCGCCGGCCGCGATCTCACGGACGCGTGACGGTGTATCCGGCATCTCGCCTGCCTGCACGAAGGTTTGCTTGACAGCAGCGCCATGATAAATCGACTGCGGCGCGAATCGGCTGATCACGCCGAAGGGCGGGCGCAAAAATAGGGAAACGCCTCATATCTCGACAGCCCATTGTTTGATTAGCTCACACCGTCGGGGTCGGCCCCGCTGTGCGGCGTGCCCAGCGGATGCGGTCGGGCCTCAGACGCGATGTAGGGACTCAAGAGGGCAGAGCGATGACCGGACCAAGGCCTCCTTACGGCGGTAACCCGAACGACCCGACCCACCGCTACGCCCGGGACGCCGACGCTACCCAACGAGCGGATCTTGGGGAGATCGCGACGGGAAAGGTCGACCCTCAGGCGTGGTCGCAGGAGGGTCCGCAGTACCCCGAGCCGATGCCGCAGAACTACGGCGCCGATCCGTATCAGCAGCCGTATCAAGACCCGCCGCCGCAATACCAGCAGCCCTACCAACAGCCGCCGCAATACCAGCAGCCCGGATACCAGCAACCGCAGTACGCACAACAGCCCGCGCCTGCCCCGGTTCGCAAGCTGCAGGTGGGCACGCTGGCTGTCGCAGGCGGTGTCGTCGTGGTCGCGCTGCTCGGTGGGGGGCTTGCCTACACGTTGACCGGTTCCAGCCAGCAGGAGCAGGCGCCACAACAGGTGCCTCAGACGCTGGTGCCGCAAGCGCCGCAGGTGGTTCAGCCGCCGCCGTCGGTGGTACCGCCGCCCGCGTCCGCCCCCGCGCCGGCGCCGCAGCCCGCCCCCGCGC
>JAEZKH010000112.1 GCA_023415515.1 Actinomycetes bacterium | reverse complement strand
ATAGGGGACCGGGCTCATCGCTGAAGGCGACGCCGGCCAGGTGACGGTGTCAGTCATCGCCGTCGCGCTCCCGGGCGAGGGCGTGCATCTCTTCGGTGATGTCGATTCCAGTCGGACACCACGCAATGCATCGCCCGCAGCCCACGCATCCGCTGCTCCCGAATTGGTCGTGCCAGGTGCCGAGTTTGTGGGAAATCCAATGCCGATAGCGTGACGCTCCGGATTGCCGCACGCTGCCCTCGTGAACGAACGTGAAGTCGAACTCGAAGCAGGACGCCCAGTTCATCCATCGTTCGCTGTGTTCACCCGTGAGGTCGGTGACGTCGGTGACGTCGGTGCAGAAACAGGTGGGGCAGGCCATGGTGCAGTTGCCGCAGGTGAGACACCGACTGGCGACGTCGTCCCAGTGCGGGGACTCCCGCGATTCGATCAGTAGTTGTCGGAGGTCTGTGGTGGGCATGTGCCGACCCATGTTCTGTGCGGCATAGGCCACTTGGTTTCTCGCCGAATTGGTTTCGTCTTGGTCGGCGTCCCGGTGGGGGAGCACGGCCATTACCTCCGCACCCTCATCACTGCCGACGTCGACGAGGTAGCGGCGTCCGTTGCTGTCGACGCACTCGGTGAGTGCGAGGTCGTAGCCCGGGCCGGCCTCCGGCCCGGTACCCATGGACGCGCAGAAGCACAAGCCGCCCGGCTCGGTGCAGTTGACGGCAACCACGAAGACGTGGCGACGCCGACCCACGAATCCCGGGTCCGGGTGGCTGCCGGTGCCCAAGACTCCGTTGAGAATCGCGATCGCCGCGAGATCGCAGCCCCTCACCCCGAGGAAGGCATACCGGGGTGGATCCTCGAGGGCGGTGCCGTCGGATGACCACACTCGCTGCCGCGGCGGGTGCAGGAACTGCTTCCACGACTGAGGTCCCGCCGAATGGCCGAACACCGCGTCGTCGTCTCGCCGGCGCAGCCGATAGTGGCCGGGCCCCACATCGACGCCCCAACCCAGGGGAAGTTCATCGGCCGACGCGAGCTCTGCCAGCACAATTGCGTTGTCCGCCACGGTGGGACCGACCACCCGGTACCCGCGGTCGATCAGCGTGGACACCAGTTCGGTCAGTCCTGCGGCGTCGATGACCGCGTGCGCCATGGCCTAATCGTGCTCGCCGGGTAGGCGACGAATGCATGGTCTTGAGTCCCCAGATGAGCGTCAAAGGTCCTCGCCGGTACAGGTGAGCAGTGTCAGGGTCCGTCGATGTCCGACGAATGTCCCCGCCAACCATGACTTCTGTCTCTGTCGAGTGGCGGAGTGCAATGGTCGGATGGGGTTGAATGCGCACTCACGTGAGGAGGGCGCAGGTTACGTCCGCCGAAGAGAGACTGCCGGTCGACTCGGCCGAGTAGGAGCCCGGGCGGTCCCGGGGGCGAGGGGTGATCCGGGACCGCCCAACCTACTGTGGGATGTGGTAAAGGGCTGCGCCGGCGGTGATCCCGGCACCTGCTGCGATCAGGAGGGCAAGACCACCGTCATCAAGGGTGTCCGACGCTCGACGGAACGCCGCCGCGAGCGCTGCGGTGTGCATTGCTTCGTCGTCGGCAACGACCACCCGGCTAGCCGGCACCCCCAACCTGTTTGCCAGTGATGCGCGGAACCCCGGCCACGCCGGGGCGGCGACAATCGCGTCGATATCTCCGATGGAGCGCGAGGATTCGCGAAGGCAGCTATCAGCGGCTTGGGCAGCGGCGGCGGCGAAGTGTTCGTCGCGGCCATTCGAGCAATGGAAACGCAGCACGTTCTTGTGATCGACCAGACCTACGGTGGCACTGAGGGATTTGCCGTGATCGGGACTGCTCACCCAGTGCACCTGGCCGAGGCCACTCTTGCCCTGCGACCGCGTGCAGAGCAGGGCCGCACCGGTTGGCGAGAACATGAAGTGTTCACACATGCCACGGCCGGGGTCGGCGTCGCTGGCCACGATCATTGCGCAGTCGATCGTCTTCGACGTGAGAAAGCCGTCGACGATCTGCAACGCGGACAGCACGCCGCACGCGCCGTTGGCGATGTCGAAGGAAAACGTTCCGTGTGTGCCCGAATGCGGGTCTTCGGGATTTGCGCCGATGTCCTGCTGGATCAACGCCGCCAGTGCCGGCTCGCCGAGATTGCGGTCGCGATAGATGCCCGCGTTGATGAGCAGGTCAACGTCGTGAGGTTGGCGGGCCGCCATTCGCAGGCAGTCTCGTGCGGTGTCGACCGCGAGGTGCAGTGCGCTGTGCCGGTTTCGCCACCGGCTCTCGCCCACGGCGAGATGTTCAATGACCGTGCCCATATCGACCCACCAGTTCGTCGTCCAATGTCAACAAGACCACGCCGATTTCCAGTCCGGAGGCCAGAGCGATCAGCGCGATGGTTTCGCCGGGACGAATGTGGTTCGCTTCGAGTTCCTCGACGAGCGCCACGGTGTGCGTGGTCGACGCGGTATTGCCGTACCGGTCGACGGTGATGACCGCATCGTGTCTTGGGTGGTCGCCGAAATCGTCAGCGAGGGTGGCCATTCCCTTGCGGATTGCCCGTGCCGAGGTCTGGTGGGTGATCACATGGTCGATGTCGTGAATCGAGATGCCGACTGCCTCGAGCACTTCGTGCAGCAGCAGTGGGGTGTCGGACATCGCTGCCCGGTGGATGCCGCGCGCGTCGGTGAACATCCGCCCGCCGGGATCGGACCCCTTGGGATAGGCCAGACATAGTCGGCTGTAATGGGCCACGGTGGTGAAGCCGGCCAGGGTTATGCCGGCCGAACCAGCAGGCGCACGCTCCAGCACAAGTGCCGCGCCGGCGTCGCCGAGCGTCAAGCAGGCCAGCTCCTTGCTCATGATCGAGCGGATATGACGAGCCGCGTTCTGGCCGAGCTGCGAGATGTACTCGCCGCTGACCACCAAGGCCCGTTCGATGATGCCCTGCCTGATCCAATTGTTCGCGATGGTGACGCCGGTGAGCATTCCGGCGCAGGCGTTGGACACGTCGAACGTCATCGCCGTCTCGGCGCCGATGGCCTGGGCCACCGCACTGCTCATCGTCGGCTCCAGCCACTGTGTGAGGCCGCCCCGGAATTTTGTAATGCTGCAACTGATCACGGCATCGATGGAATCGGGCTGCCGCTGAGCCTTCGCCAGACAATCGAGTGCGGCAGCAGTGGCGAGGGTGTAGGAGTCCTCATCGCCCACCGACACTCGGCGTTCCCGAATTCCCGTCAGCCGTTCGAGATCGATGTGGGTACGGTGACGTGTCGCCGACATCAATTCGTCGGTCGTGAGGTGAGTGGGCGGCAGGTGCCTGCCGACACCGGCGACTCGGGTGTGAAAAGGCGCTTCCTTGTCACTACCGGACGGTTCCATCATCAACCAACGCTTGCGCGTCATTGATCCATGGTGGGTCTGGCACCGATGAATGGATAGTGATCATTGGACATCGGCGACCGGGACCTTGGGCCCTTGCCGGTGCCTCACTGCGGGGCGCAGAGTGGGTTTCGTGGAGCATCTGAGCGCTCTGGATGCCGGATTTCTCGAGGCGGAGGATTCGGACCGCCACGTGAGTTTGGCGGTCGGCGGCGTCTCGGTGATCGAAGGACCGATGCCGGACTTCGCGGCACTCGTGGACAACCTCGCCGACCGGATCCTCGGCATTCCCCGGTTCAGACAAATCGTGCACACGCATGTACTAGACATCGAACCGCCAGAATGGGTCGAGGATCCCAATTTCGATCTCTCGCACCACGTTCACCGCGCGGCGCTGCCCGATCCGGGTGACGACCAGACCCTGTGTCGGTTTGTCGCCGACGTGATGGAGCGGCGACTGGATCGGGACCGCCCACTCTGGGAATGCTGGCTCATTGAGGGCTTGGCCGGCGGCCGGTGGGCTGTCCTGGTGAAGATCCATCACTGCATCGCCGATGGCATCGCGACGATGCATTTGCTGTCCAGTTTCAGCGATGACGGTGAAGGTGCCACGTTCGCTAGCGAGATTCGCGCCGCCACCGAGCCGGGAGATCGCGCTGTTCATGTTCCCAAAATCAGCCTGAACCCGTTGGATTGGGCGTCGGGCATCTGGCAGGCTGCCGTCGGCGTGACGAATGCGGCGACGCTGGCCGTTGGGGGAGTCGTCCAGCTCACCGGTGGCCTGCTGCGCCCGGCGGCCACGTCATCGCTGGCCGGACCGGTCAGCACGATGCGTCGCTACAGTGCTGCGCAAGTCAGCCTTGGGGATGTCGAGGCGATCTGCCACGAATTCGGAGTGACGGTCAATGATGTGGCGCTGACCGCGATCACCGACAGCTTCAGGGCCGCTCTGGTCCGGCGGGGTGAGCGGCCCCGGCGCAACTCGTTACGGACCCTGGTGCCGGTGTCGATCCGATCCAACGATGCGCGAGAGAAGATCGACAACCGGGTGTCACTCATGCTGCCGTGCCTTCCCGTCGACAAGGACGACGTGGTCGACCAACTCCGCGAGGTGCACGGCCGGTTGACAACGGCCAAGGGCAGCGGTCAGCGCCAGGCCGGCAGCGCCGTCGTGTCATCGATCGGGCTCTTACCGTTCCCGCTGACGGCGTGGGCGGTTCGGTTGCTTACCCGACTGCCGCAACGCGGCGTCGTCACCGTGGCCACGAATGTGCCCGGCCCGCGTCAGCGATCACGAATCCTGGGACGGGAAGTTGTGAGTGTCTTACCCATTCCACCCATAGCGCTCCAACTTCGCACCGGCATTGCCATTCTCAGCTATGCGGACAGTCTGGTGTTCGGCATCATCGCCGACTATGACGCCGCTCCCGACGTCGACGAGCTGGCGCGGGGTATCGAACGAGCTGTCGCGCAGTTATTGAAGGCTGCCATGACCATCAAAGATGTTGTGGTAGAAGGGCAGTGATGTCGTGGACCACGTCGTCGGACAGCGTCCGTAGTGACTGATAGTCGGGCTTCGGGGATCTCGACCTGCACTGGTTTGTGAATACCGTCAAGCTGCGCAGCGAACCGGCGCGGGCGACCAGGTCGGTCAGCCCACTCATCAGGTCAACCAGTGCGCGCGATACCGACTCCGGGATGACTTGCAGATGACGGTCACTGGTCTAATTCTCCGGTGAAGGGAGCACACCGTTACGCAGCGCGACGCCGATGTTCGCCATGATGCGGTCGAGAAGTGCGTTGTATCCGGAACCGTCGCTCAGTAGCTGTGCCGGCCCGTTGTGAACAAGATAGGCGTCGACGCGCTTGTCGAGAGGCCAGTCGCAATAGATCTCCGAAGTGAACTCACTGCTGAGAAAACCCCACGCAACGGCCTCGAGTTCTTCATGGTTCAGGCGTTTGTGGTAAGTCGACGCCACTGTCGGCCCCTCTCGGTCGGTTGGGACGACTCCATCGTTTCTGGGCGACCACGAAGCCACCAGAGACGAAGGTCAACAGAGGGACCGCTCGTTGTCCCACAGGGAAGGGACGCCACCAGCGTAGGTGCTCCCGCGGCTGTCGGTGTCACAAGTCCTTCGCCGAACCTGCGTCGGGCTCTGTCCGGCAGGTGCCTCTTGCGGCAGCATTCGACGAATGCCTGATAACACCACGGATTCGGTCCGAGATGTCGTGCGAATCTTCAACAAGCACGTGCTGAATCCGGCGATGTTGCATCTTGCGGGTCGTAAACATCGGTATGCCAGTGCGATTCGGCACACCGGCCGGATCTCCGGCCGAAGTTACGTTACGCCGGTATTGGCGGATTCGGTGCCCGGCGGCTTTGTTGTCCCGTTGCCCTACGGCACGGACGTTGACTGGCTTCGCAACGTTCTCACGGCCGGCCGAGCAACGATCACCTCTGCGGGCCGGGCATATGACGTGGTCGACCCGCATGTCATCGACGCGGCGTCGGCTGCGCCGAAGCTGTCGCCCCGACGGAGACGGGGCTTTCGACGCTTGGGAATCGACAGATTCCTCGAAGTCAAGCTGGCGCAATAGGTTGTTCGGAGGTTGTTCGGAGGGTGTTCCAAACCATCCGGGCGGTCGAACATCAACTGGCCGAACAGTTTCCGAGGATCTACTGAATGTCAGCCCTGCGAGCATCGATCGGTGCGGGGTATCGAG
>JAEZKH010000111.1 GCA_023415515.1 Actinomycetes bacterium | reverse complement strand
ATGTCCTTGATGCGCCCGACGTCCAGGGTCTGTGAGGCGAACAGGATGTGGATGCGGAAGGACCGGCCCTTGCGGGCGACGTAGTCGAAGAGGTCCGCGTACTCCGGATGCTCGGCGAGCATCAGGGTGAACTCGTCGGCGACCACGAACAGGGTCGGCAGCGGCGGCAGGTCGGCGGCCGCTGCGGCGCCGGAGTTCCGGGCGTTCTCGTACTCGGTGACGGAGTTGAAGGCGCTGCCCTGCACGCGGCGCCCGGCCTCCTTGAGCAGCTGTTCGCGGCGGGCCACCTCGCCGCGCAGGGTGTCGGCGAACCGGTCGGCGAGCGACTTCTTCTCGGCCATGTTGGAGATGACGGCGACGACCTGTGGGAAGTTGCGGAAGATGTCGGCGCCCGCTTCGCCCTTGAAGTCGGCGTAGATCACGATCAGCCGGTCGGCGGAGTGAGTCGTCAACAGCGACAACAGAATCGACATCAGTGTCTGAGATTTGCCAGAGCCGGTCATCCCGATCATCAGGCCGTGCGGGCCCATCCCGCCCTCTGCCTCGTCCTTCAGGTCGAAGTAGAGCGGCTCTCCGGTGGCGGTGACGCCGATCGGGACGCGAAGCTCATCGTCGCGGTCACGCGGCGCCCACAGACTCGCCACGTCCAGCGCCGCGGCGTCGGGTATGCCGAGCAGCGTGGTGAAGGTGCCGCCACCGGTGCTCGACGACCTGGTGTGGAGCGGGTTGGAGTCCCACCGCGAGAGGCGGCGGGCGAGGTGTGCCGCGTCGGCGACACCGAGCGAATCGGCGAGCGCGACGTATGGCTGCCAGCCGCCGGCCTGCCATCGTCGGACCGTGCCTGCGGAGATACTCAGCACAGGGCGTTCGGGATCCGGATACTGCTGGTGGCGTGGCGATTTCGTCGTCGTATGGATCACGGTCACGCCGGTGAGGTTCGCAAGATCGGTGAAGGCGGATGGGTCGGCGTCCTCGTCGTCGAGTACGACGAGCAGATGCTTGGCGACGTCGAGGTCCGCGACGAGTCGCTGCAGCGCGGTCGCGGTGCTCGACAGCAGCCTCGCCGGACCCACCCCGTCGAACTCGCCGGGAATGTCGGTGTGCGGCAGCCATTTCAGCCATGTCCAGTCGTCGGTGTCCAGATCCGGCGTCGCGACGGCCAGACCAAGGACTTCGGGGTCGTGCCATGTGACGGCCTGCGCGATCCACGCCCGAAGTGCCCCGCGCACCTCCTCGGGCTGACCGCAGACCGTGATCCTGGTCAGCTTGGTCATCTCGAGACCGGCAGGCACGCCGCGGACTGTGCGTTGGGTGTCGAGCAGGCCCCGCAACGCACTGTGCGACACCGGCTCGAGGTCGATTTCGTCGGCGGTGTCCCTGACCCGCAGCGTGGTGTTCAGCGGCGCGTCGTCGAGGCCGGCGCGCAGCACCAGGAAGTCGTCGTCGTCGGGGTCGCGCTCCCACTGTCTGCGGGTGCCCGGAATGACCGCGAGCGCGTCGGGCGCCGGATGTGACCATTCGAGCGCCCTGCGCTGTTCGTCCGCGTGCGCGCGCACGTTGTCCCGTACCGCCGACAGGTAGCGCAGGTAGTCGGCCCGTTCGGCGTCGATCTCCTCGGTGCGCATCTTGTTGTCGGAGCCGCGGTACAGCGCGGTCGCGGCCAGGAGCAGCACGAATGGGAAGAACAGCGTCGTCGGTGAGATCAGGCGCATTCCGGTGGCGACGAGCGCGACGATCATGCCGACGATCAGGATCACGATCAGATAGGGCAGCACCCGCCGCAGCAGCGACGGCGGTACCAGCCGGGGCAGTTCGGGCGGGGGTTCGATCGTGATCGTGCCCCTACGAACCTCGGGGCGTGGCATCCGCCGATGCGCCTCGAAAATCAGCCTGCTCATCGGATCTCCCCCGCCTGCGCGGTGACGTCTGGCCGGATCGAGTCGTGGGCCGTCAGTGCGTCGGCACGCGACAGTGTCGGTCCGGCGGCGTACAGGGACAACACCGACCACGGGATCGGCAGGGGCGGCGCGGTGAGGCCGAGCGCCTCGACGGCCTTGCCGCCGTCGTCGGTGCCGCCGTCGATGCCGTACCGAACCCCGGTATCGCCGATCCAGAACTGGGAGCCCGCGGTCGGCGAGCCGGGTTCCTGACCGACGGTCTGGACGAGGTAGCCGCTGCCCACAGGCAACGACACCCTGGTGCCGGTGCTGACGAGATCGACGGTCCGGGTGTGGGGTTCGACGGGTAACGCCGCCCCCGACAACAGCGTCAACGCGCTGACGTTCGCATCATCGGGTTTGGTCCAGCGCGCGCAGGTCACGGGGGCGTTCGCCGCATCGACCAGGGTTACCGGGTCGGCGGGATAGCTGGTTGTGTCGATGACATCGGAGACCGGGAGGCGCGAGACCTCGTCTGCGCCGAGCCGCGGTGGCCGGTCGAAGCCGTAGGAGTCTGTGTTGCGCAGGATCGCGGCGAGTACGGGCGGTACCGGTTGAAGGCCGTCAGGCAGGACCGCGTAGTGGCGCAACGTGTTGTCGGTGTCATAGGACACCACGACGGCACCGACGGGTGCCGGCACGGCAAGCGGGAAGCGAGGCGGCTCACCCGCCGAGGGGATCGGCGGTGCGGTCAGGGCCGGTGCTTCGGGGATCGCATTGAAAAGGCCGGTCGCAATCCGCCGGGGGGTCTGCGGCCGCGGCCCGAAGCCGAGTGCGTCGGTGATCGCGCGGTCGGTCAAATCCACCGGACTGCGCTTGCCCTGCCACAACAGCCATGCCCTCCCGTCGTTCTCGACCAGGACCGCGGAGTCGCCGGCAAGGGCGACGGCATGTTCACCGCCGTCGACGAGCGGACCGGAGATGACCGTCAAACCACTCGCAGCACCCGACACCGTGTCGCACACCGTCCACTCGGCATCACGAGAGTTGTTCTGCACCATGCGCTCCGGTGCAGCAGGGATCCCGAGCAGGTTGCCGCGTGCGATCTTGTCCAGTTCGGCGGACTTGACGGTGGTGGGGTTGTCGGGCCTGCCGACGATCAGCCGGGCGGAGGCCAGGTTCAGCACAGGGTGTAATGCCTCGCCGACCTTGACGTAGAGCGCGGAGGTGGACCGGTCGGCGAGCACTGCGTCGTTGCCCGCTGTCCCGCCGGGCCGGATCAGCGAGAACAGGAAGCAGCCGGCCAACCCGGTGATCAGTACCAGCGCGCCGACGAGCACCGCCCTGGTCTGGGTGCGCAGCGGGTCGACGAGCATCCTGGTGTCGTGCAGGGCGACACCGGATGCGATGCGGCGCATGACGAAGCGCCATCCCGATACCTGGTGGCGGGTGACGAAGCCGCGACGGTGCGGGTCGCCCGGATTCTCGGTGGCCGGCGTGCGCGAGGTGAATGTGCGCCGTTCCGGTTGCTGTGCACCGGTCACGCGGGCACCGTCAATCCGAGCCCGCGCATCAGCGGCGCGATGGATTGCCGCACATCGGCTGCGATGATCGTCATGAGGTCCTCGTCGCTGAAGTCGTCGGCGTCGGAGTGATCGAGCCGGTACTCCCGCTCCTCCTCCGAACGCTCGACGAGGTTGCGCACGAACCGACCGTTGCCCGCGATGTCCAGTCCGCGCCGGTTGACCCCGTTGGCGTCGGGTGACGTCGTCTGTGCGAGGTGGTCGAAAAGCTGCTCCATGTCGGCGAGCGCGGCGGATTCGAACACGCTGTCGCGTTTCTCCGCCATCCGGTGTGCGATCGCCACCAGTTCCTTCGAGGTATATGAGGGAAAGTCGATGCTGCGGGTGAAGCGCGACCGCAGACCCTCATTCGTGTCGAGGAACATGTCGAGGTCGGCCCGGTAACCCGCGACGATGACCACGAGACGATCGCGGTCGTTCTCCATGCGGGCCAGCAGCGTGTCGATCGCCACCAGGCCGAAGTCGTTCTTCGCACCGGTCGCGACCAACGCGTAGGCCTCATCGAGGAACAACACGCCGTCGAGCGCGCTGTCGATGACAGCGTTGGTCTTCGCCTCGGTTTCGCCGATGTGCTGACCGATCAGGTCGGCGCGGTGCACCTCGCGGACGGTTTCCCGCTTCAAAAGCCCCAGCCCGCAATAGATTTTGGCGACCACACGGGCGATGGTGGTCTTACCCGTTCCCGGTGGCCCCGCGAAGACCAGGTGATTGGTCCTGTTGGCGACCGTCAGGCCGCGCTCCTGGCGGCGGAGTGCCATCGCCACCGAGCTCTTCAGCCGGGCGACCTGATACTTGACCTCGTCGAGGCCGATGAACTCCGCCAGCTCGGCTTCGGCCTCGATCAGCAGGTGTGCTTTGCGTTCCTTGGCGCCGGGGTCGACGAAGTCGGCTTCGCCCGGCTCGGTGGCCGGGTCCCACGGATCGGAACGCGCCTCGATCCGGGCTGCCGTCGTCGTCACGAACCCGACCGTCGAATCCGCAAGCGCCTCTTGTACATCCGGGTTTTCGGGATTGGCGGCGTACAGGTCCTGCAGCACTTCGGCGGCGTCTTCGTCCTCGCCCTGCGCCCGCAGCGCAAGCGCCTTGCCGAGCGCGCCGTCCACGGCGGCGACGGCGACGGGGCCGTCGGGCTCGTCGAGGTAGGACAGCGCGGGGGCGAACATGCCGAGGCGTCCGAGCGCGATGCCGAGCGTCACCCTCGCCGCGTGGGCGTACAGCGGATCGAGCGTGGACTCGTTCACGATCGGGGTCAGCAACCGCACGACATCCGACCATCGCTGGGTTCGGTAGTTGATCGCGACCCGCAGCCAACGGGCTTCGGAGGAGGTCGGGCATCGATCAAGAACCTCACCGACCAGCTGATCGGCTTCGGCGTGCCTGCCCTGCGCGGAAAGCGTTGCGGCATGGGCGAGTTGGAAATCGTCGGGGTCGGCCGCGTGAAACCGCAGGTAGAGGCCGGTGTCGTAGGTGAAACCGAGCGCACGCGGAACAAGGTCGATGTGGCGCGCCAAGGCTCCCGCAGTCGCGGACGTCCGCCACACCGCCTCGATCACCCGCGGCGTGGTCTCACCCGCGGCAGCCAACCCGGTCCACGCGTCGCAGTGGTCGCCGGCGATGTGGGTCAGCGCGGTGAACCCGGTGCGCGCGGCGGACAGATCGGCGGGGCGCCTGCGGTCGTGCACCGACAGCCCCAGCGCACGACAGCAGGTGGCGAACCGGGTGACGATGTCGTGGCTGACATACCCGTGCACCCGAACCGCAAGCACGTCACTCCCCATCCGGGCTCACGTCTCCTAAAGTTTGGCTAAGCTAACTCGGGGAGAAGTTAGCATTGCATAAGCTAACTGTCGAGACGCACGCTCAGCGTCAACCGCAGTGCACCGGGTCACCCCTTGACGGCGCTGACCAGCTCGATGTCGGCGAACATCGGACCGGCTTCCGAGTCCGGGCCGGGAACCGGCCGACCGATTTCGGCGACGTAGTCGATCAGCCGGACGGTTTCACCCCGCCAGCCGTGGTCGGTGAACCACTCGGCTGCGGGTGCATGTCGCTCGTTGTAGATCAGGCTGAAGAACTGGCCCTCGTTCCCCGACGCCCGCTCGGCGGCGCGCGCCTCCTCGAGATCGGGCTCGCTCATCGGGGCGGCGTCTTCCACGGCGACTCGACTGCCGGGCGCCGCGAGCGCGTCGATGCCGCTGAACAGGTGCTGCTGTGCGGCGGCGGGCAGATAGACGAGCAGCCCTTCGGCGAGCCAGGCCGACGGCGAAGACGGGTCAAAGCCGCTGTCGATCAGCCCGCCCATCCAGTCGTCGCGGAGATCGACCGCGATCTCCCTGCGTTCGGCCGTCGGTGATTCCTCGGCGCGGCTCAGCACGTCACGCTTGAACTCCAGCACCTGCGGCCGGTCCATCTCATAGACGACCGTGCCGCTGGGCCACGCCAGCCGGTATGCCCTCGAGTCGAGGCCCGCAGCCGCGATGACGACCTGACGCACGCCCGCATCAACGGCGGCATAGAAGTAGGAATCGAAGAACTTGGTCCGTCCGGCCTGGTAGTTCACGAAGTGCAGGCCGAACTCGGACGCCAATTTGTTGTCCGGTGCGCGGCCGTCGATGACGTCGGACCACTGGCCACCGACGGCCCGGCAGAACATCTCGGCGTACGGGTCGACAATCAACGGGTGCGGCTTGTTGGCTTCGAGCGCGCGCGAGGCGGCGACGAAGAGTGCCGTGGCACCCACGCCTGTGGTGATGTCCCAGGTGTCGTCGTCCGAACGCACACGTCCGGTTATACCCGGGGAGTCTGTCGCGAAGCCCGCACCGGCGCTCAGACGAGAGGGCGTCCGGTCCTCATTCGCCAGTCGAGATCCTTGAGCATCCAATTGAACGGGAACTCCTGCAGAACCCGCGGCAGCACATTGTTCACCGCCCGGATGCGCCTGATCAACCGGTCGAAGCGGCGCTGCTTGTCGTCGTCCCAGTCCAGCTGCATCTCGGCACGGAAGCGCTGCGGTAGAAAACCGCCGGTGATCAGCAGGTTGAGATCATCGAGTCGGTGCTGCACGGGGGCGGGCAGCTTCACCCCGCGGATGCGCCCCGCGGCGATCGGCCAGAGGAACCGCCGTACCGTATCGTCGAGGTGCACCTTCTCCAGTGACTCGTCCCAGTAGCGTTCGAACGCGGCCTGGTCTGCAGGCCACGCCTCGCGGGGCACCTGGAGCATGGTCCCCAGCGTCACTCCTTCCTCGAACAGTTGCGCGGTGGCGGCCTCATCGGGCTCGCCGATGAAGAGCTTGTACACATCGACGACCCCCTTGTACAGGCAGGCGCCCACCCACATCTGCAGATCCGTGTCGAAAGCGTTGTAGGACACCGGGCTTTCATCGGTCGAGTAGACCTGCGCATGAGCTCGGTTCACCGCGCGACGGTATGCGGCCTGCTGCTCGGGCGTGCCCTGCGCGGCGACGGCCAGATAGGTGAACGTGGTGCGGGCGCGCTTGATCGGGTGCCGATCGATCCTGCCGCTCTCGACGCGGCTTTCCACCACGCCGTAACCGACGCCGGGGCGAGACAGCTGCATGATCACGTTCGCCGCGCCGGCCAGCAGGCCGACACCCATCATTCCGCCGACCGGTTGGACGCGGGGTGCACCGCGCCGATTCTGGAGGATCGCCACTGATCTGCCCACCTGAGCTGCCAATCTGAGAACACGTGTTTCCAGATATCCTGCCCGCGCTTCCGGCACCCTGTCAAGGTGGAGACAGCACGACCGTACGGCGGTGTCGAGGCGGCCGACCGCCTTGCCCGACGCCGCCATCGGCTGCTGCAGGCCGGGCTGGACATCCTCGGCTCGGGCTCGGACCTCTCCAGGCTCACCGTGCGCGGCATCTGCAGGCAGGCCGGCGTGACGGCACGCTATTTCTACGAGAGCTTCACCGACAAGGACGACTTCGTCGCGGCGGTATACGACTGGGTGATCGCCGACATCGCGGCAGGCACACAAGCGGCGGTCGCCGCCGCCGGATCGAGGGAGCACGCTCGCGCGGCGATGACCAACATCATCAACACGATCATCGAGGACCCCCGGATCGGCAGGCTGCTGTTCGGCCCCGACCTCGCCTACCCCGTGCTGGCACGCAAACGGATAGAGGCGGGTGAGCTGATGGCGACACTGACCCGCCAGCAGGCGGTCGACACCTTCCAGGTCTCTGCGAACGAGAACGTCAAGGCCGCGGCCTACTTCGTCGTCGGTGGCGTCGTGCAGACCATCGGCGCATGGACGACCGGTCGCCTCGAACTCGCGCCGGACCAACTCGTCGACCAGCTTTCGGCGATGATCGACCAGCTGGCCGATCCCCGGCTCTACCCCGGCTGACTCGCGACAACAACACCAGCGACGGCGATCCGCGGCGGTCTCCGGCTCAGCCTGCTTGTCTGGCGAGTGGGAATTCCTTTACCCAGCAGGTGAATTCCACGGCACTGGCCTTGCCGGACCTGAAAGACGAACGAACACAGGCAAACAACGCGTTTTCCCGAAGCCGCTGCAGTGCTCGTCAGCTTCTCCGGCCGACTACGCGAAACGCCTGTGCGAAGCGGGATCTGAAACTAACATCAGCGTCAGGTGGGAAGAACGGCCGCGGTGTCCTGGGCGGAGGAGAACTGTGACGGTCAATCCGCACGAGCAGCCCATGGCTGCGCGGGGGCGAGCGACACACGGCGAACCAACCTCTGCCCCTTTTGAATTCATTTCAGCATCGAATGCGGTCAGCGGCATGATCGATCAGAAGGAAACGGGGCGTATATGACACGGACGCCGTCATCCGGAACGCCGGGAGTGACGCGGGAGTTCGTCGGACTGGACTCCCCCACCGCGAGACGGGCCGGGTCGGGCGGCCATCCGTGCCAAGGGCTTTACCACCGAGGCGTGGGGCGTAAGCCGAAGGTCGCGATGATAGCGGCCCACTATCAAATCGACTTCTCCGAGCACTACCTCGCCGACTACATGGCTACCCGTGGCATCGGATTCCTCGGCTGGAACACCCGCTTCCGCGGCTTCGAGAGCAGCTTCATGCTCGACCATGCCCTTGTCGACATCGGTGTCGGGGTCCGCTGGTTGCGCGAAGTTCAAGGCGTGGAATACGTTGTGCTGTTGGGCAACTCCGGCGGTGGATCGCTGATGGCCGCATATCAGGCGCAAGCTGTCGACCCGCACGTGTCGCCACCGGAGGGCATGCGTCCCGCTGCCGGGCTCACCGAGTTGCTCCCGGCCGACGGATATGTCGCCAGTGCGGCCCATCCCGGCAGACCCGATGTCCTCACCGCGTGGATGGACGCCTCGGTCGTCGACGAAACCGATCCTCTGGCAACGGATCCCGACCTCGACCTGTTCAACGCGAAGAACGGGCCACCCTACAGCGAAGAGTTCGTGACCCGTTACCGTTCGGCACAGGTGGCCCGCAACAACGCGATCACCGACTGGGCCGAACAGGAACTCAAACGCCTCCGCGCGGCGGGTTTCTCCGACCGCCCGTTCACCGTGCTGCGCACATGGGCCGATCCGCGCATGGTCGACCCAACGCTGGAACCCACCAAGCGGCCGGCGAACACGTGCTACGTCGGTGAGCCGGCGAGGGCCAACCGGTCGGCGCACGGGATAGCGGCGGCGTCGACACTGCGAAGCTGGCTGGGCATGTGGAGCCTGCGGTATGCCCAGACACGCGCCGAGCCGCACCTGGCGCGCATCACCTGCCCCGCCCTGGTGATCAACGCCGAACAGGACACCGGCGTATTCCCCTCCGACGCCCAGCGCATCGTCGACGCACTGGCAAGCACCGACAAGATGCACTTCGCGCTGGACACCGATCACTACTTCACCACGCCGGGAGCTCGCAGCGAGACGGCCGACACCATCGCGAAGTGGATCTTCAAGCGCTGGCGGTGACCGCGCGGCCCTTCGAAGCGCCCTCTGCCGCCCCGGGTAGTCTCGTTCCCAACCCACCGGTTATTAGGGAAGGCACCCGGCATGCCCATCGCAGTGAATCCTGAGCACAACGACCTGGCCGATTCCGTTCGGTCCTTCGTGGCGCGGGTCGCGCCGTCGGACGTCCTGCACGAAGCACTCGAGACGCCGATCTCCAACCCGCCGCCGTACTGGGCGGCGGCCGCCGAGCAGGGCCTGCAGGGTGTACACCTGTCCGAGGCCGTCGGCGGGCAGGGCTTCGGCATCCTCGAGCTGGCGATCGTGCTCGCCGAGTTCGGTTACGGGGCAGTGCCGGGGCCGTTCGTCCCGTCCGCGATCGCCAGCGCGCTGATCTCCGCCCACGACCCCGAGGCCAAGCTGCTCAACGACCTCGCATCGGGCGAGGTGATCGCCGCGTACGCCATCGACTCCGGCCTGACCGCCACCCGACACGGCGACGCCCTCGTCATCCGCGGCGAGGTCCGCGCCGTCCCTGCCGCCGCGCAGGCGTCGGTGCTGGTGCTGCCGGTGTCCATCGACAGCGGTGAGGAGTGGGTGGTGCTCGACGCCGCCCAACTCGAGATCGAGCCGGTCACCAGTGTCGACCCGCTGCGGCCGCTTGCGCACGTCCGCGCGAACGCCGTCGAGGTCGGCGACGATCGCGTGCTGAGCAACCTCAGCCGCACGCTCGCCCGCGCGTTGATGTCGACGCTGCTGTCCGCCGAAGCCGTCGGGCTGTCGCGGTGGGCCACCGACACCGCGTCGGCCTACGCCAAGATCCGCGAGCAGTTCGGCAGGCCGATCGGCCAATTCCAGGCCATCAAGCACAAGTGCGCCGAGATGATCGCCGACACCGAGCGCGCCACCGCGGCAGTGTGGGATGCCGCGCGGGCGATCGACGAGTCAGCCGCGCACGCCAGGAGCAATGACGAATCCCGAAACGGCCCCGACGACAGCGCATTCGAGTTCGCCGCCGCTGTCGCGGCGACGCTTGCCCCTGTCGCGGCACAGCGCTGCACGCAGGACTGCATCCAGGTGCACGGCGGCATCGGCTTCACCTGGGAGCACGACACCAACGTGTATTACCGCCGGGCGCTCGTGCTGGCAGCGAGCTTCGGACGCGCCGCCGACTATCCCCAGCAGGTCGTCGACGTCGCCACGTCGACCGGAATGCGCAAGCTCGACATCGACCTGGATCCCGACACCGAGAAGCTGCGCGAGGAGATCCGCGCGGAGGTGGCCGCGCTGAAGGCACTGCCAAGCGGCACGGAGCGCAACACCGCGATCGCCGAAGGCGGTTGGGTGCAGCCGCATCTGCCGAAGCCGTGGGGGCGTGCATCCGACCCCGTCGAACAGATCATCATCGCCCAGGAGTTCACCAGCGGACGGGTCAAGCGTCCGCAGATGGGCATCGCGGCCTGGATCATCCCCTCGATCGTCGCCTACGGCACCGATGAACAGCAGCAGCGGTTCCTACCGCCGACGTTCCGCGGCGAAATGATCTGGTGCCAGCTGTTCTCCGAGCCCGGCGCCGGATCCGATCTGGCGGGCCTGTCCACCAAGGCCACCAAGGTGGACGGCGGCTGGCGCATCACCGGCCAGAAGATCTGGACGACCGCGGCGCAGTACTCGCAGTGGGGTGCGCTGCTGGCCCGCACCGATCCGAGCGCGCCCAAGCACAACGGCATCACCTATTTCCTGCTGGACATGAAGAGCGAAGGCGTCGAGGTGAAGCCGCTACGCGAGCTCACCGGCAACGCGATGTTCAACACCGTCTTCATCGACGACGTGTTCGTGCCCGACGACTGCGTGCTCGGCGAGGTGAACCGCGGCTGGGAGGTCAGCCGCAACACGCTGACCGCCGAGCGGGTCTCCATCGGAAGCAGCGAGCCGCCGGGGATGGCGAGCCTCGACGGCCTCGTCGAGTTCGTCCGCGACGGACAGTTCGATCAGATCTCGCAGAACCGGGCCGGCCGGCTGATCGCCGAGGGGCACGCCGCCAAGATCCTCAACATGCGGTCCACGCTGTTGACGCTTGCGGGCGGTGATCCGATGCCCGCTGCGGCGATCTCCAAGTTGCTGTCGATGCGCACCGGCCAGGGCTACGCCGAGTTCGCGGTCTCCTCGTTCGGCACCGACGGTGCGATCGGCGACCCCGAATCCGTTCAGGGCAAGTGGGCCGAGCATCTGCTGTACAGCCGAGCGACCACGATTTACGGTGGCACGACCGAGGTGCAGCTCAACATCATCGCCGAGCGTCTGTTGGGACTGCCCCGCGATCCCTAGAGGGGGCCCGCCACGTCCGCCGACGTCACGCTGCGACAACTGAGGTACTTCGCCGTGCTCGGCGAGGAACTCAACTACCGGCGTGCCGCCGAGCGGCTGTACATCACCCAACCGGCGCTGTCGACGGCGATCAAACAGCTCGAGCACGTCCTCGGCGTCATGCTGTTGCGCCGCAGCACACGAGAGGTCGCGCTGACCGAACTCGGCGCCGCCTGGCTTCCCACGGTGACCGAGGCACTGGCCGGAATCGACTCCGCTGTCGACGATCTCATCGCGCTGTCCGCGCACCGCCGTCGCATCCGGCTCGGCTACCTCATCGGGACCGGAGCCGACCTGCTGTTCCGCCTGGTCCGGCATTTCGAGGCCGCCCATCCCGAAATCACCGTCGAGCCGAGGGAATTCGACTTCTCTGATCCGACCGCGGGTCTCGCCGACGGGACGACCGAGGTGGCGATCATCCGACCGCCGGTCGATCTGCCCGAGCACCGGATGTTCGTTCTCGACGCAGAGAACTGGGTCGCCTGCCTACCCCGCGACCACCGGCTGGCCGAGAAGACGGAGTTGACGATCGCCGAACTCCTCGACGAACCGATCGTGGTGGCGCCGAACAGCGCGGGCCGATGGCGCGACTACTGGATGGCGATGGATGCCCGTGCCGGTAAGCCCCCGAAAATCGCTGCCGTGGCCGCCACCTACGAGGAGGAGACGACGACGATCGCACGCGGCCTCGGCATCAGCTTCACCAGCGAGGCCAGCGCCAGGTTGTACGACAGGCAGGGCATCGTCTACGTGCCGATCACCGACCGCCCGCGCAACTACACGGCCCTCGCGTGGCATCCGGCGGGGCTGTCACGAGAATCGGCCGAGCTGGTCCGCCACGTCCGCGAGGAATGGAGCTTCGGCGAGGGGCGCGCGATCGAGCGGCCCGCGACATACTTCTGATCGCCGACCGTCGATTGATAACCGTTTGTTATCAACAGATCAGAATTTCGAACTTCCGCTCACCGCACCGAGTCAGGTTTCCTGACGTCACCGACTGACCCGCCTCTAGCTGGAGGAAACATGACAGACGTCGCCCCCGCCACCGACGCGAAAGTGCCGCCGCCGGCCGATTCGGAGGATGCCAAACTAGCCGAGCTCGGCTACACGCAACGGCTCGACCGCTCGGTCGGCACGTTGGCATCGTTTGCGATCGGGTTCGCCACGATCAGCGCCACCACCGCTGTGTTCACCGGGTTCGGCGCGGGATACTTCACCGCGGGCGGACCGTTCGTGTGGACCCTGCTGCTGGCGGGTGCGGTGTTCGCGCTGTGGGCCTTCATCGCCGCCGACCTGACCGCCAAGATTCCGTTGGCCGGCTATTCCTATCAATGGATCAGCCGCATCAACGGGCCTGACCTGGCATGGTTCACCGGCTTCATCGCGCTGATGGGCTGGGTCTGCGGCATGACCGGTGTCGGCTTCATCCTGTCGGGCTACCTCGGTGGACTGTTCGGCTGGAGCATGAGCC
This sequence comes from Actinomycetes bacterium, assembly GCA_023415515.1. Classification (GTDB taxonomy): domain Bacteria; phylum Actinomycetota; class Actinomycetes; order Mycobacteriales; family Mycobacteriaceae; genus Mycobacterium. Next base: position 993 of record JAEZKH010000111.1, on the reverse strand, counting down.
AGAGCGCACAGATACTGCTCGCCATCGGTGTGGTCTTCCTCTGTGTGTTGATCAACATCTACGGCGTGCGGTTCGCCACCATGGTCAACAACATCGGGGTCAGCCTCGAACTCGTCGTCACCGTCGGTGCGACCGCCCTCGTCGCCATCATCGCGTTCTCCTCACCGGAGAACCACCAGCCGATCTCGGTGTTGTTCACCGGCGGCGAATCCGGTGACAAGGACTCCTACCTGTTGGCCTGGCTCGCCGCTGCGCTCGGACCGTTCTTCGGGCTGATCGGCGTCGAGTCGGGGGCGGACGTCGCCGAGGAGACCAAGAACGCCCGGCACGTGGTGCCGAAGACGATGTTCTACGCGCTCGTCACATCGATCGTCATCGAACTGCTGATGTACATCGTCTACGTGCTCGCCATCAAGGACCCGGCCGCGGTGGAGGCCAACGCTTCGGCGCCCATCGAGGAGATCATCAACCAGCAGGCCGGCTCGGTCGTCACGAAAATCGTTGTCGCCGTGGCGCTGACCAACATCCTCGCATGCCTGCTGGCGAACATCCTTGTCGCGACGCGGCTGACCTACTCGATGGCGCGCGACAACATGCTCCCGTTCTCGCACATATGGCGGCACGTCTCCGACAAAACCAAGACGCCGACGTACGCGGTGATCGGGCTCGGCTGCCTGTCGACGGTGCTGCTGCTTTCGGCGCTGGTGAACGAGAAGGCGTTCAACTACATCATCGGCATCGCGTCGCTGCTGTTCTTCTTCGTGTACATCCTGCAGACGATCGGTTTGCTCGTGGGTTACCGCAAGGGCACCATCCCCGCACCCGAGCCCGGCACGTTCGATCTCGGCCGGTGGCGGCTTCCACTGTACGTCACCGCGCTCGTCGTGTTTCTCGCCGTCGCAGTGGCGCTGCTGTTCCTGCCCCAGTTCACCAGCAACAAGTGGGTCTTCCTCGGTGTCGTCGTCGTCGCAGCCGCCTGGGGGGCCACCGGCC
>JAEZKH010000005.1 GCA_023415515.1 Actinomycetes bacterium | reverse complement strand
GTCCAGCACCACAGCGGTGATGTCGGCGCCATCGGCGGCGGCCTGCGCGGTGGCGCGCCGAGTGCGCGCCTCGAGCCCGTCGAAGGAGGAGGCGGGCTCGTCGGGCGTGGCCTCGGGCAGAGGCGCCAGCGGCCCCTGCGGGGCGACGACGATCAGCGGCGGAGGATTCGGCTTCGCCGACGGCGGGGTGCCGTACGACCGGGCTTCGCACGCGGCCACGACGAGCACGGCCGCGATCATCGCGACCAGCCGCCACGGCCGCCGACGCATACGTATCCTCCAGAGTGCCTCGAGGCGGAACGGGCATGGCTGACCGCTGCTCGCCCGTGACAGCGAGCCTAGTGGGTCGGCAGTGGTTGTGCGGTCCCGGTCGGACGGCGATTTCACTGCATGCGGCCCCGTCTGGCACAATTGACCAGTTGTCTGTGCCAGACGCGGAAACGGTCACGCCGTGCTCCGCGAGATGCACACGATACGCCCGAACCCATCGGCGCGGCGACGCGTGACACCGCCGACAGCCGCGAACAGCAAGGAAGAGTCAGTAGATGAACACGCTGGACTTCGTCGATCAGTCGTCGTTGCGCGACGACATTCCGGACTTCAGCGCCGGGGACACCGTGAACGTGCACGTGAAGGTCATCGAGGGCGCCAAGGAGCGCATCCAGGTCTTCAAGGGCGTCGTGCTGCGTCGCCAGGGCGGTGGCATCCGAGAGACCTTCACGGTGCGCAAGGAGAGCTACGGCGTCGGCGTCGAGCGGACCTTCCCCGTGCACTCGCCGAACATCGACCACATCGACGTCGTCACCCGCGGTGACGTTCGCCGCGCAAAGCTGTACTACCTGCGCGAACTTCGCGGCAAGAAGGCGAAGATCAAGGAGAAGCGCTGAGGTCTGGCGCGGTCATCCGACCGTTCGTGGCTACGCTGATCCCGTGACCGGACCCACGGACTCCCCAGACTCTTCATCCGAGCGCACGCTCGACGACGCCGATTCGACCGACGAGCAGTCCGACGAGGTCGCCGACAAGAAGAAGCGCAAGGGTGGCGCACTTCGCGAGGCAGCCATTCTGGTCGTCATCGCAGTAGGCCTCTACTACGTGATGCTGACCTTCATCGCCAGGCCCTACCTGATTCCCTCGGAGTCGATGGAGCCGACGCTGCACGGCTGTGCGGGCTGTGTCGGCGACCGCATCATGGTCGACAAGCTCAGCTACCGCTTCACCGAGCCCAAGCCGGGCGACGTGGTCGTGTTCAAGGGCCCGCCGAACTGGAATGCCGGCTACAAGTCGATCCGTTCGGACAACACCGCGGTGCGCTGGGTGCAGAACGCGCTCTCGGTCGTCGGGTTCGTCCCGCCTGACGAGAACGACCTGGTCAAACGCGTGATCGCGACGGGCGGCCAGACCGTGGAGTGCCGCCAGAGCACCGGGCTCACCGTCGACGGCAAGAAGCTCGACGAGCCGTATCTGGATCTGCAGACGATGAACGTGCCCGACCCCGACAAATACCGGTGCTTCGGTTTCGAGTTCGGCCCGGTGAAGGTGCCAGAAGGCCGGGTCTGGGTGATGGGTGACAACCGCACCCATTCGGCGGATTCGCGCGTGCACTGCGTCGACAACCCGGCCGATTTCCAGAACGGCGTCAAGTGCACGGGTGACCCGGACGCCGGAACGGTCCCGCTGGACAACATCATCGGAAAGGCGCGGTTCATCGCCTGGCCGCCATCGCGCTGGGGTGGGGTTAGCTCGGTGGATCCGCAGACCCAATAGTGGCTGCGACCTGGCCGCCCCGAACGGTCATCCGCAAAGCCTCCGGGCTGCGCACGCTCGAATCGGCGCTGTATCGCTCGGGCCTTGGACCGGTGGCCGGGGTGGACGAAGTCGGGCGCGGCGCGTGTGCTGGACCGCTGGTCGTCGCCGCGTGTGTGCTCGGCCCCAACCGGCTGGAGAGCCTGGCCGCGCTCGACGACTCCAAGAAGCTCAACGAGAAGGAACGCGAACGGCTGTTCCCGCTGATCCGGCGCTACGCCCTGGCGTATCACGTGGTGTTCATCCCGTCGGTCGAGGTGGATCGGCGAGGGGTGCACGTGGCCAACATCGAGGGGATGCGGCGCGCGATCGCCGGTTTGTCGCTGCGCCCGGGATACGTGCTCAGCGACGGTTTCCGGGTGCCGGGCCTTGCCGTGCCGTCGCTCCCGGTCGTCGGCGGTGACGCGGCCGCGGCATGCATCGCCGCGGCGAGCGTGCTGGCCAAGGTCAGCCGGGACCGGTTGATGGTGAAGATGGACACCGAACACCCTGGCTATGGGTTCGCCGAGCACAAGGGCTACAGCACACCCGCCCATGGTGCGGCGCTGGCCCGTCTCGGCCCGTGCAGTCAGCACAGACATTCGTTCATCAATGTCCGCCGGGTGGCGACCCCGACGGGTACCACGGTGGTCACCGAGCTCGCGGGCGACTGTGTACCGGAGCAGCGCGGCGAAGCGGGGTAGGGGAGAATGTTTCTAGACCAATACGAAGGACAGCTGAAGCGATGAGTGCCGAAGATCTCGAGAAGTACGAAACCGAGATGGAGCTCTCGCTCTACCGCGAATACAAGGACATCGTCGGGCAGTTCAGCTACGTCGTGGAAACCGAGCGCCGGTTCTATCTGGCAAACAGCGTCGAGCTCGTGCCGCGCAATGCCGACGGAGAGGTGTACTTCGAGCTGCGGCTGGCCGACGCCTGGGTGTGGGACATGTACCGGCCCGCCCGGTTCGTCAAGCAGGTGCGGGTCATCACGTTCAAGGACGTCAACATCGAAGAGGTCGAGAAACCCGAGCTGCGCCTGCCCGAGTAGCCGCTAGCTGCCTGCGTCGCGCAGATGCTCGCCGAAGAAGGCGAAGACCCGGTTCCACGCATCCTCCTCGGCCGCCGCGTGGTAGCCGAACCCGCCGATCCGGATCAGGGGCCGGCCGGGCAGTTGGTTGGCGAAGCTGTGTCCCGCGCCGGGGTAGGTCTTGATGTCCGAGGGGATGTCCTTGTCGTCGACGACCTTCTGCAGTTTGGCTTCCGCCCCTCGTCCGAGGGGGTCGCGACGTCCGAAACTGGCGACGATAGGGCACGCGCCGTCGAGCACTTCGCTGAGATCACGCGGCAGCGGCGTGCCGTAGAACGGCGCTGACG
>JAEZKH010000500.1 GCA_023415515.1 Actinomycetes bacterium | reverse complement strand
CCCGAAAGGTGCTGAGCCAGCCACCCGATCACTTCGACGTCGAGATGGTTTGTCGGCTCGTCCAGCACCAGCACGTCGTGGCCCCCGATGAGCACCGCCGCAAGCGCCACCCGCCGTCGTTCGCCGCCGCTGAGATCCGCGACGGAGGTGTCGAGGTCTACCGCCGCGAGCAGGTGCTCCACGACAGCGCGGGTTTCGGGCTCGGCCGCCCAGATGTGGTCGGGTCTGCCGTCGACGATGACCTCGCGGACTGTGGAGCCGGGATCGAATTCGTCGCTCTGGCGCAGGTAGCCGACCGAGAGCCCGGTGGTGTGCGTGACCCGGCCCGAATCGGGCTCGCGGACCCCGGTCAGCACGCCGAGCAGCGTCGATTTGCCGTCGCCGTTGCGCCCGACCACGCCGATCGCATCGCCGTCGTCGACGCCGAGGCTGACGGCATCCAGAAGCGTTCTGGTGCCGTGACCGAGCGTCACGCGTTCGAGATTGATCAGATTGGCCATCAGCCGCCGATGATAGGTAGGGCGTCTCGACGAAGCCGCTGTGGGCACTGTGCCATGATCGACTCGGCAATCGGGCGACAGGTGTGACAAAAGGGGAACCGCCGGTGGTGGACCTTTCGGCAATAACCCGGCCGGTGGGTCGGTTGGTGGCCACCGCGCAGAACGGTCTGGAAGTGCTGCGGTACGGCGGCCTGGAGACCGGCGCGGTGCCGTCGCCGTTCCAGATCGTGGAGAGCGTGCCGATGTACCGGCTGCGGCGGTACTTTCCGCCCGACACCCGCCCAGGCGCCAAGCCGCCCGGCCCGCCGGTGCTCATGGTGCACCCGATGATGATGTCGGCCGACATGTGGGACGTGACGCGCGAGGACGGCGCGGTCGGGATCCTGCACGCCGCGGGTATCGACCCGTGGGTCATCGACTTCGGCGAACCCGACAAGGTCGAGGGCGGCATGCAGCGCAACCTCGCCGACCACGTGGTCGCGTTGAGCGAGGCCATCGACACCGTCAAGGAGACCGCCGAGCGCGACGTCCATCTGGCGGGCTACTCGCAGGGTGGGATGTTCTGCTATCAGGCCGCCGCATACCGGCGGTCCAAGGACCTCGCGAGCATCATCGCCTTCGGCTCGCCGGTGGACACCCTTGCCGCGCTTCCGATGAACCTTCCCGCCGGCCTCGCCGCGGGCGCGGCGGACTTCATGGCCGACCATGTGTTCAGCCGCATCGACATTCCGAGTTGGTTGGCGCGCACCGGCTTCCAGATGCTCGACCCGATCAAGACGGCGCAATCGCGGATCGACTTCCTGCGGCAGCTGCACGACCGCGAGGCGCTCCTGTCCCGTGAACAGCAGCGCAGGTTCCTTGCATCTGAGGGATGGATCGCCTGGTCCGGACCGGCGATCGCCGAACTGCTCAAGCAGTTCATCGCTCACAACCGCATGATGACCGGCGGCTTCTCGATTCGCGGCGAGTTGGTGACGCTCAGCGACATCAGCTGTCCGGTGCTGGCGGTCGTCGGCGAGGTCGACGACATCGGTCAGCCGGCGTCGGTTCGCGGTATCAAGCGGGCGGCGCCGCGGGCCGACGTGTACGAATTCCTCATCCGCGCCGGCCATTTCGGGCTCGTCGTCGGGTCGAAGGCGGCCACCCAGACGTGGCCGACGGTTGCGCAGTGGGTCAAGTCGATCGACGGCGCCGCCGACCTTCCGGACGGCGTTGCGCCGATGGCGCTGCAGCCGGCCGAGCAGAACGAGAGCGGTGTCCCGTTCGCGTCGCGACTCGCGCACGGTGCGACCGCGGCGGGCGAGATGGCCTTCACACTGGCCCGGTCGGCAGCCGACGCCGTCGTCGCCGCGAACAAGTCGGCACGCGCGCTGGCCGTCGAGACGGTTCGCACGCTGCCCAGGCTTGCGCGGCTCGGCCAGATCAACGACCACACCCGGATATCGCTCGGCCGCATCATGTCCGAGCAGGCGCGCGACATGCCGAACGGCGAGGCCCTGCTGTTCGACGGGCGTGTGCACACCTACGAGGCGGTCGACCGGCGCATCAACAATGTGGTGCGCGGTCTGATCGATGTCGGTGTCAGGCAGGGCGCGCGCATCGGCGTCCTGATGGAGACACGGCCGAGCGCGCTGGTGGCGATCGCCGCGCTGTCGCGTCTCGGCGCCGTGGCGGTCCTCATGCCGCCCGACGCGGATCTGGCGACCGTGATGCGGTTGGGTGCGGTCTCCGACATCATCACCGACCCGAGCAACCTCGAAACCGCCCGCGGGCTGTCGACCAGGCTGTTGGTGCTCGGCGGCGGCGAGTCGCGCGACCTTCACCTGCCCGACGACGCCGACGTCGTCGACATGGAGCAGATCGACCCCGACGAAGTCGCCCTGCCCGGCTGGTATCGACCCAACCCCGGGCTGGCGCGCGACCTTGCGTTCATCGCTTTCAGCACGGTGGGTGGCCAACTGATCGCCCGCCAGATCACCAATTACCGGTGGGCGCTGTCGGCCATCGGCACTGCGTCGGCGGCCAACCTCGGACGCGGTGACACGGTCTACTGCCTCACGCCGCTGCACCATCAGTCGGGGCTGCTGGTCAGCCTGGGCGGTGCGGTCGTCGGGGGGTCGCGCATCGCGCTGTCACGCGGCCTGCACCCCGACCGTTTCGTGCAGGAGATCCGCCAGTACGGCGTGACGGTGGTGTCCTACACCTGGGCGATGCTCCGCGAGGTGATCGACGATCCGTCGTTCGCGCTCACCGGCAATCACCCGGTGCGGCTGTTCATCGGGTCGGGCATGCCGACGGGGCTGTGGAAACGGGTGGTGGACATCTTCGAGCCCGCCCACGTCGTGGAGTTCTTCGCCACCACCGATGGTCAGGCCGTGCTCGCCAACGTGTCGGGCGCCAAGATCGGCAGCAAGGGCAGGCCGCTTCCGGGCGGCGGCGAGGTCGAACTCGCCGCCTACGACGCCGAGGACGATTTGATTCTCGAAGACGACAACGGCTTCGTGCGCAGGGCCGACACGAACGAGGTCGGCGTGCTGCTGGCGCATCCGCGCGGACCCATCGATCCCACCGCGTCGGTGAAGCGGGGCGTGTTCGCTCCCGCGGACACGTGGGTGTCCACCGAGTTCCTGTTCCGCCGCGACCAGGACGGTGACTACTGGCTGGTGGACAACCGCGGCATGGTCATCCACACCGAGCGTGGGCCGGTGTACGCGTCGCCGGTCAATGACGCGCTCGGCGCGATCGCCGCCGTCGACATGTCGGTGACGTATGCGTTCGAAACCGGCGGTCAGCGGGTCGCAGTCGTCGCCATCGCGCTGCGTCCCGGCGGCAGTGTCGCAGCGGGCGACCTGTCGGAGGCGCTCGCCGACCTGCCGGTGGGGGTGGCACCCGACGTGGTGCACGTGGTTTCGGATTTGGCGCTCAGCGCGACGTACCGACCGCTGATCAGCCCGCTGCGGGCCATGGGCATACCGAAGCCCTCCCGTAACGCCTGGTACCTGGATGCGGATACCAATAAGTACAAGCGGCTCACGGCCGCGGTGCGTGCTGAGATCATCGGTGCGGAAAGCTGAGGCCGTGCCGCAGGTCCGACGCACTGTTAGGGTTGCACCGCGTGAGCAGCACCGGACGTTCGCGCGGGCGAGAGGCATTGGAGGGCGGATGACATCGCACATTGGTTGGCGCCGAGCAGTCGGTGTGTTGGCCGGCAGCGCCATCGCTTCGGCGCTCGTCGCGGGCGTGGGCGCGCCGATCGCGTCCTCGGCTCCCGGCGATGACGACACCACTGCCACCGAGGCGCCCGCTCAGCCCAAGATGACGGGCGACCAGGCGCTGGCTCTCCTGCAGGAGCAGTACGACACCGGCGCAGGCGGCGGCCAGGTCTCCAACTTCGTCCATGAGGTGCTGATTTTGCGCAACCTCGGCTTCCGACCCTCCAAGGCCAACCAGACCGCGATCATCGAGGCTCTGGACAAGCGGCCGAACCAGGCTCCTCTGGTCGAGGCGCTCAAGGCCACCGTCGCCTATCAGCGCAAGCTCCAGTCGCAGGCCGCCGCCCAGCAGGCGCAGGGCAACAACCCGAACTTCGCGATCGGCGGTGCGCCCGCCCCGTTCGATCAGGGCGGCACGATCATGGGCCACCCCGGCTAGATCGTTCGCATCGTGCTCGACGACAAGTTGCTCAGCATTCTGGTCTGTCCCGAGGACCGTGGTCCGCTGCTCCTGGTCGGCGACGACGAGTTTCTCTACAACCCGCGATTGCGTCGCGCGTACCGGATCGAGGACGGCATTCCGGTGCTGCTTGTCGACGAAGCGGTGGTCGTCGATGACGAAGCCGAGCACCAGCGGCTGATGAGCCGCACCAGACCCTGATCGCACGGGATTCAGGGCTGCGACAGACCGGGTAGATCTCCGGTCAAGTACCGCTGCAGGTTGGGCGCGATGGTCTCGGCGATCTGATCCACCGGAAGAGACTTGAACGGATCGAGTTCCAGGATGTAGCGCGCCAGCACCACGCCGACCAACTGTGATGCCACGAACTGCACTCGGATCCGTCCGCTGCCCGGCGGGTCGTCGACCCGGGTCCCGACCTCGACGGCGATCACGTCCTGTAGAAACGACCGGATCAGCGACACATCGTTACCCGCCAGGATCGACCGCAGCGTGGCGATGAAGCCCTTACCCATCTCGGAGTCCCACAGCGGCAACAAGATCGACGGCAGGACGTGTCCGATCCGGTCGACGGGTACTTCCCGAAGCGGGCCGATCACAGACATCGGATCGACGGGGATGTGGATCGCCGCCGCGAACAATTGGGTCTTCGTGCCGAAGTAGTGGTGTACGAGCGCGGCATCCACGCCCGCATCAGCGGCGATCGCCCGGATCGAAGTTTTGTCGATCCCGTTGCGTGCGAACAGCTCTCGGGCACTGGTGAGGATGCGCTCACGCGTGTCCGACGTTCCGGGCGGTCGTCCCGGGCGCTTGCGCTCGGTGTTGGTCGTCACAGTCTACGGCGTCCTTCGTCGCAGCGTCGCGGCCGCGAGACACATGGCGACGGTGGCGAAGCCGACCACCACGACGATGTCCCGCAACGCGATCGCCGTCAGATCCTCGTGTGCGCCGACCTGCTGCAGCGCCTCGAGAGCGTAACTGGCGGGCAGCACATTGCTGACCCACTGCAACCAATCGGGCAGCACGTTGCGCGGCACGATGATGCCGCACAGCAGCAGTTGGGGTGCGATGACGACCGGCATGAACTGCACGGCCTGGAATTCTGTTCGAGCGAAGGCGCTGCACAGCAGGCCGAGACCCACGCCGAGGATGGCGTTGATGATCGCGATGACGAACACCAGGACCGGGCTGCCCATGGTGACGAGGCCGAGGAGCCAGAAGGAGATGACACACGCCAGGGTGGCTTGTGCCGCCGCGGCAATCGAGAATGCCGTGCCGTACGCGGCCAGCAGGTCCAGTCGGCGCAGCGGGGTGGTCAGGATGCGCTCGAGCGTGCCCGAGACCCGCTCGCGTTGCATGGTGATCGACGTGATCAGGAACATCACGATCAGGGGGAAGACCCCGAGCATGATCAGGCAGGCGTTGTTGAACGGTCCCGGTGCCCCAGGCGGATGGGGTGCGTCCTTGAACATGAAGTACATCAACGTGATGATCAGGCTGGGTACGACGAGAATCATTGCGACGCTGCGATGGTCGGCCCCGAGTTGGCGAAGTATGCGACCCGTGGTCGCGAAGTAGCTCCGCGGGCTCAGCTTGCTTCTGCTGCGGTGCTGCGCCGGATGACGGACAGAAACGCGTCCTCCAGTGATCGACATCCCGTGTCCTCTCGGAGTTGGTGCGGTGTGGTCTGGGCGAGCAGGTGACCGTCGCGCATGAGCAGCAGGTCGCCGCAGTGGTCGGCTTCGTCCATCACGTGGCTGGAGACCAGCAACGTGGTTCCGCGCCTTGCCAATTGATGGAACTGCTGCCACAGGTCGACCCGCAGTACCGGATCGAGGCCGACGGTCGGCTCGTCCAGCACGAGAAGATCCGGGGCGGCGACGAGCGCGCAGGCCAGCGATACTCGCGCCTGCTGTCCGCCGGATAGATTGCCGCACATGGCCGTTCGGTGATCGTCGAGCCCCACGGCCGACACGGCTTCGTCGGCGGATTTGGAGTCCATGCCGTATAGCGCGCCGAAGTACCGCACGTTGTCGATGATGCGCAGGTCGTGGTAGATCGTGGGCGCCTGGGGCATGTATCCGACCCGCCTGCGCAGGGGAGCGGAGCCTGCCGGATGACCGAGCACCTCGACACTGCCCGCGGTCACGACCTGCGTGCCGACGATGCTGCGCATCAGCGTCGTCTTCCCGCATCCCGACGGTCCCAACAAACCGGTGATGGTGCCGCGCGCGATCCGAACGGATAGGTCGTGGATGGCGGGGCGGTTCCCGCGAATGACCCGGAGGTGGTCGATGACGACGACGGGTTCGACACCCCTTCGCAATAATTCATCACTCGATGAAGTCATCATATGGTGAATATTGCGCCCGGTCATATCCGCTGTCAAGGGCCCGTAGGATGCGGGCGATGGTCAGCGAGGCGTTGCGCAGCATTCCCGACGGCCAGATCGATGTCACCGCCCCGGTAGCCATTGACGGGCTGAGTTACATCGATCCCGCCGACCCGGCGATGCCCATGTACCGGGTCATCGCCAACAATCGACAGCCGGTCGCGCTGCGGGATCTGATGATCGCGCCCGTGCGGTCGGGCTACATCGGTGATGGTCACCAGCCTGATCCGGCGCTGGTACCGCCGAGCGGCGAGGTGGCGGTGCCCGATGTGGTGACCGACCAGGTTTATCTGCCGGTCCGCGATGGAGTCGCCCGCTGCCAGCTGTACCGGCCGACGTCGGTACCCACGGGCCCGCTCCCGGTGATCGTGTACTACCACGGCGGAGGCTTCACCGTCGGCCGCTCCGAGGACTGCGACTTCCTCGCGCGCAAGCTTGCCGTCACCAACGAGGCGCTGGTCGTTTCTGCGAACTACCGCTCGGCCCCGGAGTTCATGTTTCCCGTGCCGCTGGACGACGCGTACGACGTCTACCGCTGGGTCACCGAAAACGCCGAGGAGATCGACGGGGACCCGTCGCGCATCGCTGTCGCGGGTGACTCCGCCGGGTCGAACTTCGCCGCCGCACTGCCGCTCAGAGCGCGTGCGGACGGTTCACGGAGCCCGGACGCGGTGGTCATGCTCGGCGCATTCGCCGACTTCCAGTTCGAGCGCTGGCCGTCGTATCTGGCCATGGCGCCGCGAGGCATCGTCTATGACATGGCGTTCGCCGGTTTCATCCGCGGCGCGTACGTGGGTGCGACGGCGTGGGATCACCCGTGGGTGAGTCCGATCGAGGGCGACCTGACCGATTATCCGCTCGCGGTTGTCGTCGCGGGCACTCATGATCCGATCGTCGATTCGGCGAGGGCGTTCGCGCAGCGGATCACGGCCGCCGGGGGGAGGGCTGTCGAGTACTTCCCCGACGGAATGCCGCACGGGTTCTACTTCTTCCCCGGGGTGCACCCGGAGGAAAGTGTGGCCTACGACGTCGTCTCCCGTGCGCTGGCAGAAGTGTTCGGATAGTGGGTGTGGCCGTCGAACTGCTGTCGGTCGATCCGATCACGGCGGGACGGCGACTGTTGGGAGCCACCCTGGTGGGGCGCGGGGTGAGCGCGATGGTGGTCGAAGTCGAGGCCTACGGCGGCCCGGCGGACGGTCCGTGGCCTGACGCCGCCTCGCACTCCTATCGGGGACGGCGCGGCCGCAATACGGTGATGTTCGGTCCGCCCGGGCGCATGTACACCTATCGCAGCCACGGCATCCATGTCTGCGCCAACGTCGTCTGCGCGTACGACGGTGTCGCCGGTGCTGTCCTGCTGCGGGCCGCGGCTGTCGAATCCGGTCTGGACATCGCCGCGGGCCGACGGGGTGACTCGATCCGCCCGGCGGCGTTGGCCCGCGGTCCGGGCAACTTGTGTTCAGCGCTCGGAATCACCATGGACGACAACGGAATCGACCTTTTCGAACCGCGCAGTCCGGTGCAACTGTCGCTGTCCGAGGAGCAGGAGCCCGTCGCGGGGCCCCGCGTCGGGGTGAGCCAGGCGGCCGATCGCCCGTGGCGGTTCTGGTTGGCGGGACGGCCGGAGGTGTCGCTGTACCGGCGCAGTCCGCGGGCACCGGCGCCAGGACTGAGCGACTAGTACGGGAAGATCGACGTCATGGGAACGTCGAACATTCTCGACGAGCTGGAGTGGCGTGATCTGATCGCGCAGTCCACCGATCGGGACGCGCTCGGAGAGCAGCTGGCCGCCGGCCCCGCCACCGTGTATTCGGGGTTCGATCCGACGGCTCCGAGTCTGCACGCCGGACACCTCATTCCGCTGCTCACGTTGCGCAGGTTCCAACGGGCGGGGCATCGGCCGATCGTGCTGGCCGGCGGGGCGACGGGCATGATCGGCGATCCGCGAGACGTCGGTGAGCGCACGCTGAACACCGCCTCCACCGTCGCCGACTGGACCGATCGCATCCGCGGACAGCTCGAGCGCTTCGTGGACTTCGATGACACCCCCTCTGGCGCGGTCGTCGAGAACAACCTGACGTGGACCGGTGCACTGGGTGCGATCGAGTTCCTCCGCGACATCGGCAAGCACTTCTCGGTCAACGTCATGCTCGACCGCGACACCGTGCGTCGTCGGCTCGAGGGGGACGGCATCTCCTACACCGAGTTCAGCTACATGCTGTTGCAGGCGAACGACTACGTCGAGCTGCACCGACGCTATGGCTGCACGCTGCAGATCGGCGGCTCCGACCAGTGGGGCAACATCATCGCCGGGGTTCGTCTGGTGCGCCAGAAGCAGGCCGCGACGGTGCACGCGCTGACAACGCCGCTGGTGACGGACTCGGAGGGCAACAAGTTCGGGAAGTCGACCGGCGGCGGCAACCTGTGGCTGGACCCCGAGATGACCAGCCCCTATTCCTGGTACCAGTACTTCTACAACACCGCTGACGCCGACGTGATCCCGTACCTGAAGTGGTTCACGTTCCTGTCGCGCGCCGAGATCGCCGAACTTGAGGAGGCGACGGCCGAACGCGCCCACGAGCGCTCGGCGCAGCGCAGGCTCGCACAAGAACTGACCACGCTGGTCCACGGAGAATCGCAGTGCTCAGCGGTCGAACATGCCAGCCGGGCCCTGTTCGGACGCGGTGAGTTGGCTCGACTCGACGAACCGACGCTGGCCGCGGCGCTTCGCGAGGCGAGCAACAACCACGTTGCTGAACTCGGTCCGGACAAGCCGAGCGCAATCACCGATCTGCTGTTGGCCAGCGGTCTGGTCGACAGCAGGGGTGCCGCCAAGCGCACGGTCGCCGAGGGCGGTGCCTATGTCAACAACGTGCGCATCGACAGCGACGACTGGACGCCGAAGCGCTCGGACTTCCTCCACGACCGGTGGTTGGTCGTTCGCCGCGGCAAGCGGAATATCGCCGGTGTGGAACGCGTTGAGTGAACCGTCGGAGTCGACGCACGCTTGCGTGCGCACGATGGTGGGTGAACCGAAAGACACGCCCCATCAGGCCATTTGACTCCGAGTTATCCCTCACGTAACTTATCGGAGTCGCTGCGACACGGGCCTGGCCCGAAGAGCGCGGCGGCTCCCAGAGGGAAACCCGCTTCGGTGGGTTCCTGATCGTCCGCAATACGAGTCCGCGGCCTTTGGTCGCGGGCTCTGTGCGCGGCCGAGCGGGTGTGTTGTTTGAGAACTCAATAGTGTGTTTGGTGGTTTTTGTTTGTTGTTTTTGTTTGGCCGCATTCGGGGCGTCCCGTGTCTTGGGTGTGGTTGTTTTTTGCCAGTTTTGACTGGTTGCTTTGATCAGTTTCTCTGATTGGCCTTTTTGGGTTTTGTTTGGAGAGTTTGATCCTGGCTCAGGACGAACGCTGGCGGCGTGCTTAACACATGCAAGTCGAACGGTAAGGCCCTTTCGGGGGTACACGAGTGGCGAACGGGTGAGTAACACGT
>JAEZKH010000478.1 GCA_023415515.1 Actinomycetes bacterium | reverse complement strand
GACGCTGTCGCTGCTGAACGCCGGTGTGCCGCTCAAGGCGCCGGTGGCCGGTATCGCGATGGGCCTGGTGTCCGATGATGTCGAGGTCGACGGCAAGACCGAGCGTCGCTTCGTCACCCTGACCGACATCCTCGGCGCCGAAGATGCCTTCGGCGACATGGACTTCAAGTGCGCAGGCACCAAGGAGTTCGTCACCGCGCTGCAGCTCGACACCAAGCTCGACGGCATCCCGTCGCAGGGCCTGGCGGGCGCGCTGGCGCAGGCCAAGGATGCCCGGATCACCATCCTCGAGGTGATGGCCGAGGCCATCGACGCGCCCGACGAGATGAGCCCGTACGCGCCGCGGATCACCACCATCAAGGTGCCCGTCGACAAGATCGGCGAGGTCATCGGGCCCAAGGGCAAGATGATCAACTCGATCACCGAGGAGACCGGCGCGCAGATCTCGATCGAGGACGACGGCACCGTGTTCGTCGGTGCCACCGACGGGCCGTCAGCGCAGGCCGCGATCGACCGGATCAACGCGATCGCCAACCCACAGCTGCCCAAGATCGGTGAGCGCTTCCTCGGAACGGTCGTCAAGACAACCGATTTCGGCGCGTTCGTGTCGCTGCTGCCCGGCCGTGACGGCCTGGTCCACATCTCCAAGCTCGGCAGGGGCAAGCGCATCGCCAAGGTCGAGGACGTCGTGAAGGTCGGCGACAAGCTGCGTGTGGAGTTCGCCGACATCGACAACCGCGGAAAGATCTCGCTCATCCTCGTCGCCGAGGAAGACGGCACCGCGGACGCTTCGTCGGTCGATTCGCCCGTCGATGCCACGACAGGCAGCTAGCGGGAAGGCGGGCCTGCGCGGGGTCCGCCGCGGCGCCGAACCCACCTCCATGTCGGCAGTGCGGCGGACCACCCTGCCGGGCGGGCTGCGCGTGGTCACCGAGTTCATCCCTTCTGTGCGCTCGGCGTCGGTCGGGGTGTGGGTCGGCGTCGGGTCCCGCGACGAAGGGCCGAGCGTCGCGGGCGCGGCGCACTTCCTGGAGCACCTGCTGTTCAAGGCCACCCCGACCCGCAGCGCGGTGGAGATCGCCCAGGCGGTGGACGCGGTCGGCGGTGAGCTGAACGCGTTCACGGCGCGGGAGCACACCTGCTACTACGCGCATGTGCTCGACACCGATCTCGAACTGGCCGTCGACCTGGTGGCCGACGTGGTGCTGCGGGGCGTGTGCGCGAACGAGGACGTCGAACTCGAGCGCGCCGTGGTGCTCGAGGAGATCGCGATGCGCGACGACGACCCCGAGGACACCCTCGGCGACGTCTTCCTGTCGGCGGTCTTCGGCTCTCACCCCGTCGGACGACCCGTGATCGGCAGCGCCGCATCGGTTTCGGGGATGACCCGGTCGCAACTGCATTCGTTTCACGTCCGTCGTTACACCCCCGATCGGATGGTCGTCGCGGTCGCAGGCAATGTCGACCACGACGACGTGGTAGCGCTGGTGCGTGAGCATTTCGGCGCACACCTGACTCCCGGCCGCAGCGCCGTGCCGCCGCGGAAAGGCACCGGCCGGGTCACCGGCGTACCGTCGCTGGAGGTGGTCAACCGTGACGCCGAGCAGACACACATGTCGCTCGGCGTTCGCGTGCCTGGTCGGCACTGGAAACACCGGTGGGCGCTGTCAGTGCTCAACACCGCGATGGGTGGTGGCCTGAGTTCCCGTCTGTTCCAACAGATCCGGGAGACCCGTGGGCTTGCGTACTCGGTGTACTCGACGGTGGACACGTTCTCCGACAGCGGCGCGCTGTCGGTGTACGCAGCCTGTCTGCCCGAACGCTTCGCCGAGGTGGCCCGGGTCACCGCCGATGTGCTCGAGACGGTCGCCCGCGACGGGATCACCGAAACGGAATGCCGGATCGCCAAGGGTTCCTTGAGCGGCGGGCTGGTGCTCGGTCTCGAGGACTCCGGGTCGCGGATGAACCGCATCGGACGCAGCGAACTGAACTACGGCGAGCACCGCACCATCGATGAGACGCTTGCGCTGATCGACGAGGTCACGCTCGAAGACGTCAATGCGGTGGCGCGCCGGCTGCTGACCAGGCCCTACGGTGCTGCGGTACTCGGGCCGTACCGCACCAAAAAGTCTCTGCCGCAGCCGCTTCGGGCGATCGCGAGCTGATCGGTACGGTGGGGAGCGTGATTCGACTCTCCCGACGCAGCGCGTTGATCGGCGGGTTGGCCGCCGTGGGCCTGGCCGTCCGCCCGCAGAAATCCGTACTGGCCGAGCCTGTTGCTCCGGTGGTGGCACGCATCGAAGCCCTGCAGCGCCGGCACAACGCAAAGATCGGGGTGTATGCCGTCGACCTCGGGTCCGGCCGCACGGTCTCGCACCTCGACGGCGAGCCGTTCGCGATGTGTTCGACGTTCAAGGGTTACGCCGCCGCGCGCGTTTTGCAGTTGGTGGCCGACGGCGCGCTCACGCTGGATCGGCAGATCTACGTCGACCCCCGACAAGCCGCGCTGCCGAACTCGCCGAGGACCGCGCCGAACGCAGGCGGGCAGATGACGCTTGCCGAACTGTGCGCTGCGGCGGTGCAGGTCAGTGACAACGCCGCGGCCAACCTGATTCTCCAGACCATCGGCGGGCCCGCCGCGATCACCGATTTCGCGCGCAGCATCGGCGACGACCGGACCAGGCTGGACCGCTGGGAGACCGAACTCAACTCGGCGATACCCGGCGATCCGCGCGATACCAGTACCCCGCGGGCGCTCGGCGACGGCTACCGCGCCCTGCTGACCGCGGATGTGCTGGCGCCGCCGCAGCGCAGGCAACTCCAGGACTGGATGGCGGCCAACGAGACGTCGAGCATGCGGGCCGGGTTGCCGCAGGGCTGGACGACCGCCGACAAGACCGGCAACGGTGACTACGGCAGCACCAACGACGTCGGTATCGCCTACGGCCCGGAGGGTCGCGAAGTCGTCGTCGCGATCATGACGCGGTCACAGGCCGACGACCCGACGGCACCGAACAACCGTCCGCTGATCGGCGAGGTCGCGTCGACGATCGTGCCGTGGCTGTTGGGGAATTGAGCCCGATATGACGACCGCAGCGCCGACGTGCTACCGCCATCCGGATCGCCCCACCTACGTCACCTGCACCCGGTGCGGACGGTACATCTGTCCGGAATGCATGCGTGACGCTGCCGTCGGCCATCAATGCGCGGAGTGCGTAGCCGCCGGAGCGAAGAGCGTTCGCCAGCCGAAGGTGCGGTCGACGGGGCCCTGGGGCGCGACCGCCCCGGTTGTCACCTATGTGCTGATCGCGGTCAACGTGATCGCCTTCGTCGTGCAGACGGCATCGGCGCGCTTCGAGGCCGAACTCGTGATGTGGTCACCCGGCGTCGCCAACGGCGAGGTGTACCGCTTGCTCACCTCCGCGTTCCTGCACAGCGGGCTCACCCACATCCTGTTCAACATGTTCGCGTTGTTCGTGGTGGGTCCGCCGCTCGAGATCTGGCTCGGCAGAGTGCGTTTCATTGCACTCTATCTGCTGAGCGCACTCGGCGGTTCGGTGCTGATCTACCTGTTCTCGCCCGTGAATGTGCCGACGCTGGGGGCGTCGGGCGCGGTGTTCGGCTTGTTCGCCGCCACGTTCGTGGTGGGCAGGAAGGTGAACGTCGACATCCGGTGGGTCGTGATCATGATCGCGATCAACCTGGTCATCACGTTCACCGTGCCGTCGATCAGCTGGCAGGGACACGTCGGGGGGTTGTTGACGGGCGGCGTGATTGCCTTCGCCTACGCATACGCGCCCGCGAGGACCCGGTTCCAGGTCCAGGTGGGCACGACCGTCGCGATGGTCGCGTTGTTCGCGGCGCTGGTCTGGTGGCGCACAAGCTATCTGCTGGCGCTGGTCTAACGAAGCTGCAACGAGTTGTCGCGGGTGAGCACGAAGAAGTACGGCCGCCGCGAGCCGCGCAGATCCATCGCGCCGATGACGGTTTCGTCATCGACCTTACGGAAGACGTCGTGGACGGGAAGCTGGTCGTACACCATCGTGGCGCTCTCCACGCCGCGATAGCGGGTGGCGCGCAAGCGCGCCTTGGGGCTTCGCGTCCGCAGAAATGGGGCCGCGGCGTTGATGACCCCGGCGTGGTTGCCCCGCTTCAGCAAAGGAACTTTCGCGACCAGCCCGAGGCCCGAGAACGCGAGCAGGGGATTGACCGCCCACAGCGCGCGGCCGTCACCGGTGCGAAACAGCAGCGGATGCACGGTTTCGTCGTCGACGAACCGCTTCCCCCACCATCCGCTGCTTTCCAGCAGCCCGTCCAGCGGATGGCCGGTCGGCAGTTCCGCGCCGTGCCACGTGCCGATCATGAACTTCGTGTCGACGGCGGGACTCGCGTCGAACAACGCCAGGGCATCGTCGGTGGTCGTCGGGGCGTCGGGAAGAACATCAACCAGAACCATGCCATCGACGGTACTTGACACCTGTCAAGAAGCAAATCGGCCAGACTGTGAACTGTGGCGATGATCCGGGAGTGTCCCTGCGGCAGCAATGAGGTGTTCGCCCGGTGCTGCGGGCCACTTCACGCGGGAGACCGCGACGCTGCGACCGCGGAGGAACTGATGCGGTCGCGGTACAGCGCCTACGTGGTCGACGATCTGGACTACCTCTGGCGGACCTGGCATCCGCGTACCAGGCCCGCGGCGGTGACGCGGTCCGACGAGGTGTGGACGGGGTTGGAGATCCTCGATGTGGTCGCGGGCGAGGCCGGCGACGACGAGGGGGTGGTGGAGTTCCGTGCCCACTACCGGACGACGCGACGAAGTGGGACGCTCCACGAGCGGTCCCACTTCGCCGTCAAAGCCCGTCGGTGGTTCTACGTGGACGGGGAGTTGTTCGGTTGATCGGTCAGGCCAGCACGGTGGCCGGATCGGTGAAGGGCAGTTCGAGGTCGGAGGCCACCTGCTCGGACAACAGCGCACCCTCGTGCGTCGAAAGTCCCTTGGCCAGAGCGGAGTCGGACTGGCACGCGGACTTCCAGCCCCGCTCGGCGAGCTTGATCACGTAGGGCATCGTCGCGTTCGTCAGCGCGTAGGTCGACGTGCGCGGCACGGCGCCGGGCATGTTGGCCACGCAGTAGAAGAGCGTCTCGTGCACGGCGAAGGTCGGGTCGTCGTGCGTGGTCGGGTGTGAATCCTCGAAACAGCCACCTTGGTCGATCGCGATGTCGACGAGTACCGCGCCCGGCTTCATGTGGGCGACGGTCGAATTCGTCACGAGCTTGGGAGCTTTCGCGCCGGGCACCAGCACGGCGCCGATCACCAGGTCTGCGCCCTTGACGGCGTCCTCGAGGTCGAGCATCGAGGAGTAGCGGGTCTCGATCGCTCCGCTGCTCTCGTTGTCGATCTTGCGCAGCGTGTTCACGTTGACGTCGAACACGTTGACGTGGGCACCCATGCCCTTGGCGATGCGCGCGGCGTTGTAACCGGCGACGCCGCCACCGATGACGACGACCTCGGCGGGGGCCACGCCCGGCACGCCGCCCATCAGCACACCGCGGCCGCCGTGGCTGCGCATCAGGTGATACGCGCCGACCTGGGCCGAGAGCCGGCCTGCCACCTCGCTCATCGGCGCCAGAAGGGGCAGCGCGCCGTCGGCGGTCTGCACGGTTTCGTAGGCAATCGACGTGGTGCCCGACGACATCAGCGCATCTGTGCACGGCTTCGACGCGGCCAGGTGCAGGTAGGTGAACAGCGTCTGGCCCTTGCGCAGCCGCTGGTATTCGGGCTCGACGGGCTCCTTGACCTTGAGAAGAAGGTCCGCCTCTTCCCAGACCTCGTCGGCGCTGTTGATCATCTGGGCGCCCGCGCGCTTGAAGTCGGCGTCGGCAATCGCCGAGCCCTCGCCAGCGCCTGCCTGGATCAGCACCTCGTGGCCGCGATGGACCAGCTCGGCCACCCCGGCTGGGGTGATGGCAACTCGGAACTCGTTGTTCTTGATCTCGGTCGGAACGCCGACTCGCATGACCACTCCTGATCGTCGATGGGATGGGTAAATTGTGAAGAAACTTCGACTATCAGGCAATAGGTGCGCTGATCATTCGATATGATATCGCTGTGAATGAAGAATCATCACTCATGGAGGCGAGTCGACCGTCTTCGCCGAAGGATGTTCGGCCGTCGCAGATCGACGACATCGATCGCCGGATACTCATGCTTTTGCATGGCGATGCCCGCATGCCGAACAGCGCACTCGCCGAGGCTGTCGGCATCGCGCCGTCGACCTGCCACGGCAGGGTCAGGCGGCTACACGAGCTCGGCGTCATCCGCGGCTTCTACGCCGACATCGATCCCGTCGCGATCGGCCTGCCGCTGCAGGCGATGATCTCGGTCAGCCTGCAGGCCAACGCACGGGCGAAGATCCGCAGCTTCATCGCGCAGGTCCGGAGCAAGCCGCAGGTGATGGACGTGTACTTCCTGGCAGGCGCCGACGACTTCATCCTGCACGTGGCCGCACGCGACACCGAGGACCTGCGGTCGTTCGTCGTGGAGAACCTCAACGCCGACGCCGACGTCGCGGGAACGCAGACGTCGCTGATCTTCGAGCATCTGCGCGGCGCATCCCCGCTGTAACCTCCGCCCCTATCCAGGGGTATGGGAATAACGAAGATGGTGTCCGGCGCGGGCGCGGCGGTTTCGGCGGTCCTCGCATTGGCCGGCGTTGCGAATGCGGCACCCTCTGGACCGGGAACTGCGGCCCAAACTGTTAGCGCTCTGCAAGCCAACGGTTTTCACGTCATCCTCAACAAGACCGGCACAGCGCCACTCGACAGCTGCGCGGTAGCAGGCGTGCGTCAGGGGCCGGTCTTCGCCAGAACGGATTCGGGTGCACCCGGCGCGGGCAGCAGCATTGTCACGACTGTCGTGTCGAAGACGGTGTACGTCGACGTGGTGTGCTGAGCCGAGGCTAGGGTGAGCCCATGCGAGTCGGAGTGCTTGGCAGCAAGGGCAAGGTCGGCGCCACCATGGTGGCGGCGGTCGAGGACGCCGAGGACCTGACGCTGTCAGCGGGGGTGGACGCCGGCGACTCACTCACGCTGCTGACCGACGCGGACACCGAGGTCGTCATCGACTTCACCCATCCCGACGTGGTGATGGACAACCTGCACTTCCTCATCGAGAACGGCATCCACGCCGTCGTCGGTACCACCGGCTTCGATGACAAACGAATCGGCCAGGTGAGAAGTTGGCTCACCGCCAGGCCCGAGGTCGCCGTCCTCATCGCGCCGAACTTCGCGATCGGCGCAGTGCTGTGCATGCACTTCGCTCAGCAGGCGGCGCGCTTCTTCGACTCGGTCGAGGTCATCGAACTACACCATCCGCAGAAGGCCGACGCGCCGTCGGGGACGGCAGCCCGCACCGCCAGGCTCATCGCACAGGCTCGAAAAGACATGCCGCCCAACCCCGATGCCACCAGCACGGGCATCGACGGAGCACGGGGAGCCGACGTCGACGGCATACCCGTGCACTCGGTGCGGCTGGCCGGGCTGGTGGCACACCAAGAGGTGTTGTTCGGTACCGCGGGCGAGACGCTGACCATCCGGCACGACAGCCTCGACCGCACCTCGTTCGTTCCCGGCGTGCTGCTGGCCGTCCGCACGGTGTCCGAACACCCCGGGCTGACGATCGGCATCGAGCCGCTGCTCGACCTGACCTGACCCATGAGCACCGAAGGTGAACGTGAGTGAGGATCGCGGCGAGGGACGAGCGAGGACCGGAGCGAGCGAGAGCCGAGCGATGAGCAACGAAGGCGGCCGCTCGCTGCGCATTCAGCTGCTCATCGGCTTCATGTGTCTGGCGATGGTCGTGTACTTCCTCCTGCTCGGCCGCATCGCGTGGGCCTTCGTCACCTCGGGCAGCGGCGTCGCGATCGGGCTCGGCCTGGCGATCATGGTGATGCCGCTGATCGGCATCTGGGTCATGGTGAGCACGCTGGCGGCCGGTCTGGCGCATCAGCGCCTGGCGCGGCTCGCGCGCGAGAAAGGGATGGAGCTCGACGTCAGCGAGCTGCCGAGGATGCCGTCGGGGCGGATCCGGCGCGACGCCGCCGACGCGCTGTTCGTGACCGTGCGCGACGAGCTCGAGGCTGACCCGGACAATTGGCTGCGGTGGTACCGGCTGGCACGGGCCTACGACTACGCCGGTGACCGCAGTCGGGCGCGCGAGACGATGCGCAAGGCCGTCGAACTGCAGGAGGCGCAGCGATGAGCGCTTGCGCGAAGAGCAGAGGGTGCCGATGACCAAGCGGCTGTTGATCGTTCACCACACGCCGTCACCGCATACCCACGAGATGTTCGAGGCTGTGATCTCCGGTGCGACCCACCCCGAGATCGAAGGCGTCGAAGTGGTGCGTCGGCCCGCGCTGACCGTGTCGGCGACCGACATGCTGGAAGCCGACGGCTACGTGCTCGGCACTCCGGCGAACCTGGGCTACATGAGCGGCGCGATGAAGCATGCGTTCGATGTCTGTTACTACCAGTGCCTCGACTCCACCCGAGGGCGACCGTTCGGGGTCTATCTGCACGGTAACGAGGGCACCGAGGGCGCCCAACGCGGAATCGAATCCATCACCACCGGGCTGGGATGGACGAAGGCAGCCGACGTCGTCGTCGTGTCGGGCAAGCCGGGCAAGGACGAACTGGAGGCCTGTTGGAACCTCGGCGCAACGGTCGCCGCCTCACTGATGGACTGATGCGAATGCCGATAACGCGTGCGTCGGCGCGAGGGACACGATAGGAACTAAGCCATGCCAGGTATCGCCGAACTCGCCTTGGGTGCTGCGCCGATCGCAGGCGGTGCGCTGTTGGGAGCCGTCGCGGGCAACCTCAAGGGGCCCGATGTCCGCGGCATGATCGCCAAGGATCTCGATCTGCTGGAGCGGATCCCCGATGATCAGCCCGAGCTCAAGGCCAGGCTCAAGGCGAGCATCGACCAACGCATCGACGACCTGATCACCACGACCGAGCGCGGCCGCGAACTACGCTTGGCCGCAATGTCTTACAAGGGAAACTGGCGTGACATCGTGGTGTTCGTCGCCGCGGTCCTGTTCACGATCGTGTGGTGGAACGTCAGCCACAGCCGCAGCAACTGGCTGGTGATGTTCATCGTGATGATCATCGTGTCGGTGGCCGCGGGCGTCTATGCCGGCCGGGGATTGCTGCGTGCGGCCGGTCGCTTCCTGAGCAGAAACGACGACCGCGAAGCGCCTCGATCTCAGTAGTGGTAGGTGTCCGACGG
>JAEZKH010000467.1 GCA_023415515.1 Actinomycetes bacterium | reverse complement strand
CCGCCTCGACGTGCAGGTTGGTCACGGGACGCCTCCGGTGGCCGCCGAACCGGAGCGCAGCGTGCGGCTGCCGAGGGCGAGCACCACGACGGCGGCGACGACGACCAACACCACCGAAAGGGCGACCGCGGCGTCGGCGTCGGTTTCGCGTTGCAGGTAGATCTCCAGCGGCAGTGTGCGCGTGACGCCTTCGCGCGACCCTGCGAACGTCAGCGTGGCTCCGAACTCGCCCAGCGAGCGAGCGAACGCCAGCACCGCCCCCGAGACGAGGCCGGGCGCCAGAAGCGGAAGCGACACCCGCCACCACACCGTGGTCGGTCGCGCTCCCAGCGTCGCGGCGACGACGTCGTAGTCGCGCCCGGTGGTGCGTGCCGCGCCCTCGAGCGCGATGACGAGGAACGGCAGCGACACGAACGTCTGCGCAAGGATCACCGCGGTGGTCGTGAACGCGATCCGGATGCCGGCCGCGTCGAGGTACTGGCCGACCAACCCGAGCCTGCCGAACGCGTACAGAAGGGCGATACCGCCCACCACCGGCGGCAGGACGAGCGGCAACAGCAGCAAGGGGCGCAGCAGCTGCACCGCCCTGCCATCACCTCGGGCCAGCACCAGGGCCAGCGGCACCCCGAAGACCAGGCACAAAACCGTGCTCGCGGTCGCGGTCTTGAGGCTCAGCAGTAGCGCCGCACGCGAGGACTCGCTGGTGATCAGCATCAGGAAACGCGGCCAGTCGACCTTCGCCACGATGGCGACGAGTGGCAATACGACGAAGACGGCCCCGATCGTCGCGGGGACGTAAATCCAGCGCGGCAGCGCGGGCGCCGACATCACCACCAAGACCCTAGGTCAGGTGTCTCGTCACGGATCGATATCGCGTCGTCGCCGCTGTGCGCGTCGAGTTTCGTCGAATAGCTACCGTCCAGTAACATCGTCGGCGGCTCGCGCCAGGGCGGCGGGGGGCCCGCGTCAACAGGAGGTCGTGCGATGGAGGTGCTGGTCACCGGCGGCGATACGGATCTGGGCCGCACGATCGCGGAGAGCTTTCGCGATGCGGGGCACCGAGTGGTCATCCCCGGTGCCCGCCGCGACGACCTCGAGGTCGCGGCCAAAGAACTCGACGTCGACGCGATCGTGTGCGACAACACCGATGCGGCCAGCCTCGAGGACGCCAGGACCCTGTTCCCGCACCACCTCGACACCGTCGTCAACGTGCCCGCCCCACGGTGGGAATCGGGCGACCCACGTACCTTCACCCTCGCCGACCACGCCGCGGCGTGGCGCAACGCGCTCGACGCCACGATGCTCTCGACCGTGCTCACCGTGCAGATCCTCGGTGACCACCTGCGCTCCGGTGGCTCGATCATCAGCGTGATACCCGAGAACCCGCGCGAAGGCAGCGCCGACGCGGCGATCAAGGCCGCGGTCTCGAACTGGACCGAGGGACAGGCCGCCCACTTCGGCACCCGCGGCATCACGGTCAACGCCGTCGCGTCAGGCCGCAGTGCCCAGGAGGGCTACGCCGGTCTCGGCGGTTCGACGCCGGTGGCCGCCGAGATCGCCCGGCTGGCGCTGTTCCTGAGCACGCCCGCGGCACGCCACATCACCGGTCAGACCATGCACGTCAGCAACGGCGCGCTGGCGCACCGTTAGGAATCTATTTCGGCGTTCGCCCGAAGCTGAAGCGGGATCACCGCCCCGCTTGGAGCTGGTTACGTAGTGGCGTGACCATAAAACTCGGATTGCAGATACCCAATTTCAGCTACGGCACCGGCGTAGCGGAGCTGTTCCCCACCGTGATCGCGCAGGCGAAGGAGGCCGAAGCGGCAGGCTTTGACTCGGTCTTCGTGATGGACCACTTCTACCAACTGCCCGGCCTGGGCACCCCCGATCAACCCATGTTGGAGGCGTACACCGCGTTGGGCGCCCTCGGCGCGGCCACCGAGCGGGTGCAGCTCGGCACGCTCGTCACCGGCAACACGTACCGCAACCCGACCCTGCTGGCCAAGGCGATCACGACGCTGGACGTCATCACCCAGGGCCGCGCGGTCCTCGGCATCGGCACCGGCTGGTACGAGCTCGAGCACGACTCCCTCGGCTACGACTTCGGCACCTTCACCGACCGGTTCAACCGGCTGCACGAGGCGCTCGAGATCATCCTGCCGATGCTCGCGGGCGAGCGCCCGACGTTCTCCGGCAACTACTACCGCACCAACGAGGCGATGGCCGAGCCGCGGTTCCGCGACCACATCCCGCTGATGATCGGTGGTAGCGGCGAGAAGAAGACGATTCCGTTGGCGGCCAAGCATTTCGACCATCTGAACATCATCGCCGGTTTCGAGGATCTGGCCCGCAAGGTGCAGGTGAAGAACGAAGCCTGCGAGCAGATCGGCCGCGACCCGGCGACGCTGGAGACCAGCATGCTGGTCATCGCGGTCATCGACGAGAACGCGACCGCAGACGTGATCCCCGACGATTTCAAGCAGCAGGCGGTCTACGGCGGCCCCGACCAGATCGTCGAACAGGTCAAGACGAAGGTGCTCGACGCGGGCGTCGACGGTGTCATCCTCAGCCCCGTCACCAGTCTGTCCGGCTACCATCCGGGCGGCATCACCGCCGTGGCGGAAAAGTTGAAGCCGGTCCTCGACGGTTAAACACGGTTTACGGTGGCAAATCTCACCTAGTTGCCCGCTCCCGACGGGATGCGGGCGACTACGGTAGACGCTGAACAAGAACGTGAAGCCGTTCGAGGAGTTACAGCTGATGAGCCACCCCGGAGCGACCCCGTCCGACCGGCACAAGGTCGTCATCATCGGGTCGGGCTTCGGCGGATTGACCGCCGCCAAGGCACTCAAACGTGCCGATGTCGACATCAAGATCATCGCCAAGACGACGCACCACCTGTTCCAGCCGCTGTTGTACCAGGTGGCCACCGGCATCATCTCCTCCGGCGAGATCGCCCCGCCGACCCGGATGATCCTGCGCAAGCAGAAGAACGCCCAGGTGCTGCTCGGCGAAGCCACCCACGTGGACCTGGCGAACAAGACCGTCCGGTCGCAACTTCTGGGGCACACCTACGTCACCCCGTACGACACCCTGATCGTCGCGGCGGGTGCCGGCCAGTCATATTTCGGCAACGACCACTTCGCCGAGTTCGCGCCCGGCATGAAGTCGATCGACGATGCGCTGGAACTGCGGGGCCGCATCATGGGCGCGTTCGAGCAGGCCGAGCGCTCCAGCGATCCGGCCCGCCGGGAGAAGCTGCTGACGTTCGTGGTCGTCGGCGCTGGTCCGACCGGCGTGGAGATGGCGGGCCAGATCGCCGAACTCTCCGACTACACGCTCAAGGGCGCGTTCCGGCACATCGACTCCACCAAAGCCAAGGTGATCCTGCTCGACGCGGCTCCCGCCGTGCTGCCGCCGATGGGCGAGAAGCTCGGCAAGAAGGCACAGGCCCGGCTGGAGAAGATGGGCGTCGACATCCAGCTCAACGCGATGGTGACCGACGTGGACCGCAACGGCATCACGGTCAAGGACTCCGACGGCACCACCCGCCGGATCGAGTGTGCGACCAAAGTCTGGTCGGCAGGGGTCTCTGCCAGCCCGCTCGGCAAGCAGATCGCCAACCAGTGCGGCGGGGAGGTGGACCGTGCGGGCCGCGTCAAGGTCGAACCCGACCTGTCGGTTCCGGGGAATCCGAACGTGTTCGTCATCGGCGACATGGCCGCTGTTGACGGCGTTCCCGGTATGGCGCAGGGCGCGATCCAGGGCGGCAAGTACGTCGCCAACACCATCAAAGCCGAACTGCGGGGCGCCGATCCGTTCGAGCGCGAGCCGTTCGAGTACTTCGACAAGGGCTCGATGGCCACGGTGTCGCGCTTCTCGGCGGTGGCCCAGATCGGCCCGCTGGAGTTCGGCGGTTTCATCGCCTGGCTGGCATGGCTGTTGCTTCACCTGGTGTACCTCGTGGGGTTCCGGCGCAAGCTCGCCACGCTGCTGTCGTGGACGGTGACATTCCTCGGTCGTGCCCGGGGAAACCTGTACATCACCGAGCAGCAGGCATACGCGCGCACCCGAATCGAGGAACTCCAGGAGATCGCGGCGGCGGTGGAAGGCGAGAAGGCCGCCAGCTAGCCCAGCCGCGCCCCCTGCCACGTCGCCAGGCATCCGCCGTCGGCGAGTTCGAGCACGGTACCCAGCGTGTCGAATCCGACATCGGGATAGCGCAGTTCGCTCACCGATGCCATCGGCGCATCGACGACGTCGTGCGTCACCGCTTCCGCGCCGAGCTCGATACGGTGTCGCAACAGCGGCAGGCCGTTTGCGTCGGCGTACAGTGAACCCGACCAAAACCCCTGGCGCTCACCGGTTCTGCCGATCTGAACGCGCTCGCGCAACCGGACCCGGCCCGACCCGTCCACAGACAGCCGAGTCGACGTCGTGTGCCGCGAACAGCCCGCGACCACGGTCGGTTCCGGATCGACGTCCAGCTCTCCCGCCACTTCGAGGTGCCAATGGGCGGTCGACTCCGCGGTCCCTCGGCCGGGCAGTGCCACGGTCGCCGCGGCGCTGCGCACCCGCAGCCGCGCGGCCGCCTCGACAATGACCCGGACCGCGATGGTGTCACCGCCGAGCGGTGTCGCCGCCGTCGACACCAGATGCACGGTGTCGGGTTCGGTGACCCGCGCAGCGACAGCACCGGCGCATTCGATCGACGGCAGCCGGTCGGGCCGCGCCACGATCAGGACATCGGAGTGCACTCAGACCGCCTGCGCGACCCGAAGCCGGTCGCAGACCCACGATTTCACGGGTTCGGCGGACGGATCGTCGGTCAGCGAGATCAGCACCGTCGGACGGTCTCCGCGCGCGGCCGCCGCGTCGCGGGCCATCACCCCGAGGTCGGCGCCGACCAGCGGGGCGAGGTCGGTCTTGTTGACCACAAGCAGGTCGGAGTACGTCACCCCTGGCCCGCCCTTCCGCGGCACCTTGTCCCCGCCGGCCACGTCGATGACGAAGATCTGCACGTCGACCAGACCCGAAGAGAACGTCGCGGTCAAGTTGTCCCCACCCGACTCGACCAGGATGAGGTCGAGCCCCCGGTGACCGGCGATCAAGTCCTCGATGGCATCGAGGTTCGCGGTGATGTCGTCGCGGATCGCGGTGTGTGGACACCCGCCGGTCTGCACGGCAGCGATCCGGTCCTCGGGCAGTACCGCATGCCTGCGCAAGAAGTCGGCGTCCTCGGTGGTGTAGATGTCGTTGGTCAGCACCGCCAGCGACAGCGAGTCGCGCAGCCCTCGGCACAGCGCGGCGACGAGCGCAGTCTTGCCGGAGCCGACCGGACCGCCGACCCCGATGCGCAGCGGCTCCCCCGGCGCCCGCGTCCGCTTCGGCCGCTCGGGTACGTGACGGTGTGGCTCGCCGTCGATGAAATGTGGTGGCATGTCTCTACTTTCGGCTTCAGGAGGCGAAGAGGGGGCGCTCGCGGTGGCTGTGGCGCTGAGCCAGTACGTCGAGCAGCGGGTCGGACAGGTCGGCGAGTTCCTTGCAGGCGAGTTCGGCGGTCTCATCGCACATCGCCGACAGTTCGAACGTGACCGCGGCGACGTCACCTGGGTCGAGGGCGAGCAGTCGCTGTGCGGCGGTCGCCGACCCGGTCATCGTCGTGTACACGATGGACAGCGCGGTGTGCCGCGCCGGCATGCCCGCCGCTGCGCCGACCGCGCCCGCCGCGACCGCGAGGTGCGGTGTGGCGCCGAGGCCGTCCCAGTTTCGCTCCGGCCACACCCGCCGGGCCAGCCGGATCAACCCCCGGCCCTGCGCGCGTGACGCCCGGCGGGCGGCGGGGGCCGGTGTGCGGGCATCGGTTTCGCGTTCTGCGACGGGTACCGTCAACGCGCCGCCGTGCACCGCGGCCGCCAGCGAAGCCGTCACCAGGCCCTGGGTGGCGATCCGCCGCCGCAGAAAGGCTCGCAGCGTGGCGAGGTCGACGACCAGACCGCTGGTGACCGCCTCCTCGACCCCACCGGAATGCACATGGCCACCGGTGGGCAGCCGGGAGTCGGCCAGCGCGAGCAGTGTGGCCAGGCCTGTCATCAGAACAGGAAATATCGTTGTGCCATGGGCAGTTCCGCGGCGGGTTGTTCCTCCCACACCTCGCCGTCGATGCGCACCGTGAAGGTGTCGGAATCCACCTCGATCCGAGGCGTCGCGTCGTTCTGCGGCATGTCGGCCTTGCCGACGGCGCGGACGTTGCCGACGGGGACCAGTCGGCGGTCGACGGCGAGGCGATCGGCCAATCCGTCGTCGATGGCCGCAGGTGCGACGAAATGCACCGACGTCGCCGCGGCGGCGGCAGGCGCGGCGCCGAACATCGGCCGCGGCAGCACGGGTTGCGGGGTCGGGATCGACGCGTTGGCGTCGCCCATCGCCGCCCACGCGATCATGCCGCCCTTGATCACGGCGTGCGGCCTCACGCCGAAGAACGCGGGCTCCCACAGCACGAGGTCGGCGAGCTTGCCGACCTCCACCGAGCCGATCTCCGAGTCGAGCCCATGCGCGACGGCCGGACAGATGGTGTACTTGGCGACGTAGCGGCGGGCCCGGTTGTTGTCGGCGGCGGCGTCCCCTTCGAGCGATCCGCGTCGGCGCTTCATCACATGTGCGGTCTGCCAGGTTCGCAGCACAACCTCACCGATGCGCCCCATGGCCTGGGCGTCGCTGCCGATCATCGAAATGGCGCCGATGTCGTGCAGCAGATCCTCCGCGGCAATCGTCGACGGTCGGATGCGGCTTTCGGCGAACGCGAGATCCTCAGGGACGCTGGCATTGAGGTGGTGGCACACCATCAGCATGTCGAGATGCTCGTCGAGGGTGTTGACGGTGTGGGGCCGCGTCGGGTTCGTCGAGCTCGGCAGCACGTGGGATTCCGCGGCGACCGTGATGATGTCCGGCGCATGGCCCCCTCCCGCGCCCTCGGTGTGGTAGGCGTGGATCGACCTGCCGCCGATCGCGCGGAGGGTGTCTTCGACGAAGCCCATCTCGTTGAGCGTGTCGGTGTGGATGTTGACCTGGACACCGGAGGCGTCGGCCACGCGGAGACACGCGTCTATCGCTGCCGGTGTGGTCCCCCAGTCCTCGTGCAGCTTGAAACCCGCTGCGCCGCCGCGCAGTTGCTCCCACATCGCTTCCTCGCTGACCGTGTTGCCCTTGCCGAGCAGAGCGATGTTCAGCGGCCAGGAGTCGGTGGCTTCCAGAATCCGGGCCAGGTGCCATGCGCCTGGCGTCACGGTGGTCGCCTTGCTGCCCTCGGCCGGACCGGTGCCACCCGCGACAACGGTGGTGATGCCGCCACCGAGCGCCTCTGCCATGATCTGCGGGCAGATGAGGTGGACATGGCAGTCGATCGCGCCCGCCGTCAGGATACGGCCGTTGCCGGCGATGATCTCAGTGGACGGGCCGACCACCAGATCGGGATGCACTCCCGACATGGTGTCCGGGTTGCCCGCCTTGCCGATCGCCGAGATCCTGCCGTCGCGGATGCCGATGTCGGCCTTGATGATTCCCCAGTAGTCGATGATGACGGCGCCGGTGATGACGGTATCGGGAGCGCCGTCGGCCCGGGTGACGCGGCCCTGGCCCATCGATTCGCGCAACACCTTCCCGCCGCCGAAAACCGCTTCGTCACCTGCCAGACCGGGCCCACCGCAGCGGTCTTCGGTGATCTCGACGAACAGGTCGGTGTCGGCAAGCCGGATCCGGTCGCCTGTGGTGGGGCCGAACAATGCGGCGTAGTGCCGTCTCGAAAGCTCGGTCATGACTGGTCCAACCGGCCGGGTGGGTCGAGGGTCAGCCCGTGCACCTCGCGTGTGCCGACCAACGGGACGAGCGAGACATGCTGGACGACACCGGGTTCGAAGCGGACGGCGGTGCCCGCGGGAATGTCGAGCCGGTGGCCGTGGGCGGCGGCGCGGTCGAAGTCGAGTGCGGAGTTGGCCTGTGGAAGGTGAACGTGGCTGCCGACCTGCACGGGACGGTCACCGGTGTTGGTGACATCCAGTACCAGCCGCGGCGCCCCCGCGTTGATGGCGATATCTCCTTCGCCGTACAGGATTTCGCCGGGGTTCATGGGATCGGGTGGTGGACGGTGACCAACTTCGTGCCGTCCGGGAACGTCGCCTCCACCTGCACGTCGTGCAGCATCTCCGGCACTCCCTCCATGACATCGTCGCGACTCAGCACCTCGCGTCCACTGACCATGAGCTCGGCGACCGTGCGACCGTCCCGCGCGCCCTCGAGCAGGTGGTCGGTGAGAACCGCAACCGCTTCCGGGTGGTTCAGACGCAGCCCGCGGGATTGCCGTCGCCGGGCAAGCTCGGCTGCGTAGGAGATCAGCAGCCGGTCCTGTTCGTGCGGGGTCAGACGCATAGCGGGGATGCTGCCACGGGCGGCCGGAGTCTGCAGCGCTCGGTTTGCCTCACTCCGAGATGTTCTGCAGGCGGACCTGGCCACGGGCCACGGCGCGGCCGTCCTCGTCGGTGATCTCGATCAACCAGAGCTGCTGGCGTCGGCCTCGATGGATGGGCGTGGACACCGCCGTCACCGTGCCCGACTTGATCGCGCGCAGGAAGTCGGTGTTGTTGTTGACGCCGACGACTGTGCTGCCCCCGCCCTTCTCGGTCAGCCAGACTGCTCCGGAGACGCTCGCGAGGCTCTCGATGATCGAACAGTAGACGCCGCCGTGCACGATGCCCCACGGCTGCAGCAGCTTGTCGTGGATCTCCAGCACGGCGCGGCCACCGTCCGGAGTCACCTCGAGGTACTTGAGACCGAGCTCGCTGTCGAAGCCCTTGCCAAGGTCCTCCATCGGCACTGATGACACACGAAGTGTCTACACGGTGAGGTCCTCACGCCCGCAGCGGGGTTCGCGATACGGTCGGACGCATGGGAAAAAGTGTCAAGGACCTGGTGGCCGCCGCGAATGCCGTCGTTCCGCGCATCACACCGGAGGAAGCGCGCCAGAAGATCGACGAGGGCGCACTCGTCGTCGACGTCCGTGACGCCGCGGAGGTCGAACAGAGCGGCAAGGTCGCGGGCGCTGTCCACATTCCGCGCGGAATGGTCGAGTTCCGTGCCGACCCGGATACGCCGTACTTCGACGACAACTTCGCCAAGGACAGGCCCGTCGTCCTGTACTGCGCGTCGGGTGGCCGCGCCGCGCTGTCCGGACAGGCGCTCAAGGAGATGGGTTACGAGGAGGTCTACAACCTCGGCGGCTTCACCGACTGGGCGCAAAGCGGCGGAGCCGTCGACAAGGCCTGAAATGAGGGGCGGGCCCCGCACCGATGGCACGGGACCCGCCCTGACGTGGACCGGGGGTCTCTGCAGCCCTCAGGACTCCGGCTCGGCCCAACTCCCTAGAGGATAGGCAAGGCTGGCCTAATTCAGCAAGGCTTTCCACTCGCGCGTTCGCGCACCCCCGCGCACCGGCAGCCCGAACCCGGCGAGTGCGTCGAGCACCGCCTGCCCGCGGCGCATGCTGGTCAGTTCGCTCGACCGGGCCAGCAGCGGCACGTGCGTCGCGACGCCGACGACCGCAGCGCCGACGGTGTGCCACATCGCTGCCGTCGGGATGGCGCCTCCGCTGATATCGCAGATCCTGCCGAATAGCGGTTCCAGCGCCAGGTGGCTGCGATGGGCGATCCACGTCGCCAACGCCGCCTCGCTGGGCAACCGGACCACGCCATCTGTGGCAGACCGTGCAGCACGGTCGTCGCCTGCGCGGAAAACCGGATCGTCGGGAAGTACCCGCAGCGTCGGGTCGACGACGCCGACCCAATCGATGGCGCCGTCGGAGTCGACGTGAACCCACAGTTTCTCCGGGCCGGTGTCCCATGCC
>JAEZKH010000394.1 GCA_023415515.1 Actinomycetes bacterium | reverse complement strand
GCTCTGAGCTACGCGCGCCGCAGCTGACCCAGCTCGTCGAACGCCTGCGCCCACCCTGTCAGCCGGTCGGTGGCGTTGCCGAGTTCGTCGCGGTAGCGCTGCTGGGACATCGGCGAACTCGACATCGGGCCGGTGTTGGCCGCAGACACCAGTTGCGCTGCGGCGGTGACCATGTCGTTGTACTGACGGGCGCCGTTGTCGAGCTGTGCGGTGAACGCGCTGATCGTCGGTGCGAGATGGGCGCGCGAGCCAGGGGCATTGGCGATCGCCCGCTCCATCGACACCACTTCGTTGGCCGTCGCGGCCATGGTCGCTGCGGACTGGCCGGCCACCGCGACCAGTTCGCGCAGCTCGTCGGCGGGCAGCATCCTGCCCCGTTCCATCACGCTGATCAGAGAGAACAGCCCGCGCTCGGAGGCGGCCAGCGCGGCCATCGGCTGGCGGGCGGCCGAGCCGTACGGTGGCAGCCGGCGCGTCGCGCGCGAACGCTGTGCCGGCAGCGGCTCACCGCGCAGCCAGCGATACCGCAGAAACGCCAGCGTGGCGAGGAAGCCCGCGCCAACGGCGATCGGGGCCGGAATGAACAGCGCCCACGCCGGGGTGTTCCACGTGGCCAACAGCCACGTCACGAAGATGAGCAACAGGCACGACGCCGTGAAGAACAGGGTCAACCGCAACGCCCACTTGCGTTTG
Organism: Actinomycetes bacterium; assembly: GCA_023415515.1. GTDB lineage: Bacteria > Actinomycetota > Actinomycetes > Mycobacteriales > Mycobacteriaceae > Mycobacterium. The sequence goes on along the minus strand of JAEZKH010000394.1, from coordinate 13,076 downwards.
CGTATCGCCTTGGCGCGCGGGTCGGCTGCGGAGTTCAGCTTCTGAGCCAGCACATCGGACAGCTCGGCGGCGGTGTCGACTCCGCGCTGTAGCAGCGACCGCCACGCCTCCGGTCTGCTTGTCGTCGAGCGCTGTTTCACGGCAACCTCGTGATACCGGCTACTGGCCGATCGGATTCTCGGGCGTCGCCTCCGGGGTCGACGCGGGGGTAGCGGGGGTGGCGGTGCCTGCGCCGGCCGCGCCGCCGGACGGCAGCGCCTCACCGCGCATGGAGGCGCGGATCTGCTCCAGCCGCGAATGCCCGGCCATCTGCACGCTGGCCTGCTGAACCTCGAGCATGCGGCCCTGAACGGAGTTCTGGGCCAGCTCGGCTGCACCCATCGCGTTGGCATAGCGCCGTTCGATCTTCTGCCGAACCTCATCGAGCGTCGGGGTGTTTCCGGGCGCGGCGAGCTCACTCATCGACTGGAGCGAGGCGCTGACCTGCTCCTGCATCTTGGCCTGCTCGAGCTGGCTGAGTAGCTTCGTGCGTTCGGCGATCTTCTGCTGCAGCATCATCGCGTTCTGCTCGACCGCCTTCTTCGCCTGGCCGGCGGCCTGCAGCGCCTGATCGTGCAGGCCCTTGAGGTCCTCGACGCTCTGCTCCGCGGTGACCAGCTGAGCCGCGAACGCCTCGGCGGCGTTGTTGTACTCGGTGGCCTTGGCCGCGTCACCGGCCGCGGTGGCCTGGTCGGCCAGCGTCAGCGCCTGGCGCACGTTGACCTGCAGTTTCTCGATGTCGGCGAGTTGCCGGTTGAGCCGCATCTCCAGCTGGCGCTGATTGCCGATGACCTGAGCCGCCTGCTGCGTCAACGCCTGATGCTGACGCTGCGCCTCCTCGATGGCCTGCTGGATCTGCACCTTGGGGTCGGCGTACTCGTCGACCTTGGAGCTGAAGAGCGCCATCAGGTAGCGCCACGCCTTGGAGAACGGATTGGCCATGGGTTCATTCCGCCTTCGTGTCTGGACTGCTGCTGCCGGGGTGCTCACCCCAACCTATCGGTTACCCGCAGATCAGAACAGTTAGGCGACCGCCATCGACACCGCATGCGGGATAACGACCTTGGTGCTGACATCGATGTTGGTCGCGGTCACCGAATCGCGGACGACCGCGGCCCGCTCCTCGCGGGCCATGTCGTCGCCGGCAACAGACAGCACCCGCGACAGCGGGACGTCGAGGGCGCCGCAGATGGCGCCGAGCAGCTCGCTCGAGGCCTCCTTGCGTCCGCGCTCGACCTCAGAGAGGTAGCCAAGGCTCACCCGCGCGGCGTCGGACACCTCGCGCAGCGTGCGACCCTGGTCGATGCGGGCCCGACGCAGCACGTCGCCGATCACCTCGCGCAGCAATATGCCCATCGTGGTCTCCTTCAATTGGGTGGTACTAGAGCAACGCCCGCAACTGCCGAGATGGTTCCCGCCTGCGCGTCTCTGCTGCAAATCGGTCGGCAGCGGCTCACCGACCTGCGACTCGTCTGCGAGAATCGCGGATCGCCGAGATCACATAGTCGACGCCGGTCAGCACGGTGAGCGCGATCGCCGCGGCCATCACCACCCACGCACCGGTCAGCCACGGCCCCGACAGCGGCAACACGAACAGGCCGATCGCCACCGCCTGTACGAGGGTTTTCAGCTTGCCGCCGCGACTGGCCGGGATCACGCCGTGGCGCAGCACGGCGAAGCGCAGCACGGTGACCCCGATCTCGCGCACCAGGATCACCACGGTGACCCACCACGGCAACTCGCCGAGCATGGACAGCCCGATCAACGCCGCCCCGATCAACGTCTTGTCGGCGATCGGGTCGGCCAGCCTGCCGAAGTCGGTTTCGATGCCGTAGCTGCGGGCCAGCGCCCCGTCGAACCGGTCCGTGATCACAGCCACCGCAAAGATTGCGAAAGCTGTTACGCGCCAAGGAACTTCATTGCCGTCGCCGGCGAACAGCGCGATCAGGAAAACGGGTACCAGGACCAAACGCAGCCCGGTGAGCACGTTGGCGATGTTGGCGACCTTCGCCCGAGGGATCACCGGATCGGTGTGAGGTTGGCCCGACACCGCTAAAGAATATCGGTTGCCCAAACCGATACCCTCGCACCTGTGATGGATGCGGAGAGTTCGCGGATCGGCGGGCTTGTGGTTCGCCGCGCCACCACATCGGACGTCCCTGCGATCAAGGCGCTCGTCGACATCTATTCGGGCCGCATCCTGCTGGAGAAGAACCTGGTCACCCTGTACGAGGCCGTGCAGGAGTTCTGGGTCGCCGAACGCGACGGTGAGCTGATCGGCTGTGGCGCCCTGCACGTGCTCTGGGCAGACCTCGCCGAGGTGCGCACCGTTGCGGTGCACCCGAAGGTGAAAGGTCAGGGGGTGGGCCATCTCATCGTCGACCGACTGCTCGACGTGGCCCGCGAACTGCACCTGCAGAGGATCTTCGTGCTCACCTTCGAAACCGAGTTCTTCAGCAGGCACGGATTCACCGAGATCGAGGGCACGCCGGTGACCGCAGAGGTCTACGAGGAGATGTGCCGCTCATATGACACCGGTGTGGCCGAGTTCCTCGACCTGTCCTACGTCAAGCCCAACATCCTGGGCAACTCCCGGATGCTGCTGACCCTCTGACGCCCAAACCAACGAACGGGCGCGAAAGTTCGAGTGCACCGCGCCATTTTGTCGATCTCGGCGCTACTCGTCGCCCCCCGCCGCGTCCGACCCACCGCGAATCAACGCGAGAGTGCCCGCGAGCTCGTCGGGCTTGACCAACACCTCGCGCGCCTTGGAACCCTCGCTGGGGCCGACGATTCCACGGGTCTCCATCAGGTCCATCAGTCGGCCCGCTTTGGCGAAGCCGACCCGCAACTTGCGCTGCAGCATCGAGGTCGACCCGAATTGGCTTGACACCACGAGCTCGACGGCCTGAAGGAACACGTCCATGTCGTCGCCGATGTCGGGATCGACGTCGGTGCGCTCGCTGTTGGGCTTGGCGGCCGTCACGCCCTCGGTGTATTCGGGCTCGGCCTGCTCCTTGCATGCCGTCACGACGGCCTGGATCTCCTCATCGGAGACGTAGGCGCCCTGCAGGCGGATCGGCTTGTTGGCGCCCATCGGGATGAAGAGGCCGTCACCCATGCCGATCAGCTTCTCGGCGCCCTGCTGATCGAGGATGACCCGGCTGTCGGTCAGCGACGACGTCGCGAACGCCAACCGTGACGGCACGTTGGTCTTGATCTGGCCCGTGACCACATCGACCGAGGGCCGCTGGGTGGCCAGCACCAAGTGAATGCCTGCCGCGCGCGCCTTCTGGGTGATCCGCACGACCGCGTCCTCGACGTCGCGCGGCGCGGTCATCATCAGGTCTGCCAGCTCGTCGACGATGGCCACGACATAGGGATACGGGCGGTATTCGCGCTGGCTGCCCAACGGCGTGGTGATCTCCCCCGACCGCACCTTGGCGTTGAAGTCGTCGATGTGCCGCACCCGCGACGCCTGCATGTCCTGGTAGCGCTGCTCCATCTCCTCGACCAGCCACGCCAACGCCGCCGCGGCCTTCTTCGGCTGCGTGACGATCGGGGTGATCAGGTGCGGAATGCCCTCGTAGGGGGTGAGTTCGACCATCTTCGGGTCGATCAGGATCATCCTCACCTCCTCGGGGGTGGCCCGGGCAAGCAGCGACACCAGCATCGAGTTGACGAAGCTGGACTTGCCGGAGCCCGTCGACCCCGCGACCAGGAGGTGCGGCATCTTCGCGAGGTTCCACGAGATGTACTCGCCCTCGATGTCCTTGCCGAGCGCGATCACCAGCGGATGGTGGTCGCTGCGGGTCGAGGGGTCGGTGAGCACGTCGGCCAGGCGCACCATCTCGCGGTCGGTGTTGGGCACCTCGATGCCGACGGCGGACTTGCCGGGGATCGGCGCGAGCATCCGGACACTCTCGGTGGCGACGGCGTAGGCGATGTTCTTCTGCAGCTGGGTGATCTTCTCGACCTTGACGCCGGGACCAAGCTCGACCTCGTAGCGCGTGACGGTCGGACCGCGGGTGCATCCGGTGACCGAAGCGTTCACCTTGAACTGTTGCAGCACTTCGGAAATCGCCTCGGCGGTGTGATCGTTGGCAGACGAGCGCCGCTTCGGCGGATCCCCCTTGGTCAGCAGCTCCAGCGGCGGCAGGTGGTACGGACCCTCCACTACGCGGTCAGCCACCGGCTTGGCCGGCTTGGCCTTCTTCCGCTTGGCCGCGCGGGTCGGCTCGGGGATCGTCGGCGCCTCTTCGTCGAGGGGGTAGTTCTCCATCGGCGTGCCCGCGCTGAACGCCGCCGGCGCGGCTCCGGGGTTGAATGTCGCCGCCGGCGCGGCTCCGGCCGGCCACGCCTGCGCCTCGCCCTCGCTGTAATTCGGGTCGTCGTAGTAACCGTCGGAGAAATCCTCGGCCTCGGCCTCGGCAGGAGCGTCCTCGTCGTCGTCGTAGTACTCGTCGTCGTAGGCCATCCGGGTACCGAACATCGACCGCAGGGTGTCGGGCACCTCCCGGATCGTCGTGCCGGTGACCAGAAGCAGACCGAAGAGCGCGCCGATGAACAGCAGCGGCGCGGCGATCCACTGGGTGAGCCCGTCGGCCAACGGTCCGCCGATGGCGAATCCGATGAAACCGGCGGCGTGTTGGCGTCCCGCCGGATTGTCCGGCGAGCCCGACCACAGGTGCCACAGGCCGAGCATCGGCAGCGCGATCATCGTGGCGCCGAGGATCAGCCGGGGGCGGGCGTCGGGATCGGGCTCACTGCGCATCAGCACGATCGCGATGGCCACGAGCCCGACGGGCAGGAGCACGACTGCGGATCCGACCAGCGTGCGCAGGACGCTGTCGAACCATCCGCCGACCGGCCGGGCTGCGTCGAACCAAGAGCTGGCAACCACGATCACTGCGATGGCGAGCAGAGCCAACGCGATTCCGTCTCTGCGGTGGCCGGGGTCGATATCGCGCGCCCGTCCAATCGACCGCGCGGTCGATCCGGCTCCCCTGGCGAGCATGAACCAGCCGGCCCGTGCGCCCCTGCCGATTGCGAGCCCGGCGGCGGGAACCGGCGACGCGGTGCGTCGTTTGGCGGGCTTGCGGCGCGGCGCAGGCCTGGCCGCGCGCGCCCCCGCCCGCGAACCGGTCTTTGACCTGCTCGAACGGGCACCGGAGCGGGTTGCGGTCTTACCTGGCATGGCCTCAAGCCTAGTCGCAGATGCCCCATATTCACCATCAGCCACACGGGTCACAGTTGGGTGTCGAAATTTAATTAGCTCCGCAAAAGTAAGGTGCTCAAGTGACCGTCCCCACACTTCGAGGAGTTGACCCGCCATGCCCGTCGTCGTCGTCGCCACGCTGAAGGCCAAACCAGAGTCCATCCAGACCGTGCGGGAAGCGGGCAGCGCAGCGCTCGCCGCGGTGCACGAGGAGCCCGGGTGTGAGCTGTACTCCCTGCACGAGGCCGAGGACGGGACGTTCATCTTCGTCGAACAGTGGGCTGACGCCGACGCACTCAAGGCCCACAGCGCGGCGCCGGCCGTAGCGCAGTTGTTCAGCGCCATCGGTGAGCACCTCGACGGTGCGCCCGACATCAAGATGTTGCAGACGGTCGAGGGCGGCGACCCGGTCAAGGGCAGGCTACGTCCGTAGATGACCAGGCTCGACGGCAAGGTCGCGTTCATCACCGGGGCGGCCAGGGGTCAGGGGCGCGCGGAGGCTGTGCGGCTGGCCACCGACGGCGCCGACATCATCGCGGTGGACATCTGTGACCAGATCGCCTCGGTGCCCTACCCGATGGCCACGCCCGACGACCTCGCCCTGACCGTCAAGCTCGTCGAGGACACCGGGGCGCGAATAGTCGCGCGGGAAGCCGACGTTCGCGACCGACCGCGGTTGACTGCGGCGCTGCAGGCCGGTCTCGACGAATTCGGCAGGCTCGACATCGTCATCGCCAATGCGGGCATCGCGCCGATGCAGTCCGGTGAGGCGGGGTGGCGCGACGTCCTCGATGTCAACCTCACCGGCGTCCATCACACCGTCGAGGCCGCGAAACCGACGCTTGTCGAGCAGGGCACCGGCGGCGCGATCGTGCTGACCAGTTCGGCCGCAGGCCTGGTCGGCATCGGCGGCGACGACCCCGGCGCACTCGGGTACACCGCGTCCAAGCACGGCGTCGTCGGCTTGATGCGCGCCTACGCCAATCACCTTGCGCCCCATCGCATCCGGGTCAACTCGATCCACCCCAGCGGGGTCAACACCCCGATGATCCACAACGAGTTCACCAGGAAGTGGCTCGAAGAGGTCACCAGGGACGCGGACGCGCCCGTCGACTGGGGCAACGCGCTGCCGGTACAGGCCGTCGACGCCGAGGACATCGCCGCTGCGGTGGCATGGCTGGTGTCCGACGAGGCGTGGTACATCACCGGCGTGGCGATGCCGGTCGACGCCGGTTATCACAACAAGCGCTGATGGCGCGAAATCCCGCCGCCCAGACCGCCTTCGGCCCGATGCTGCAGGTGGCGGTCGAACAGTACGAACCGCGGGAGCGCCGACTCGTCGACGATGACCTGGCCGCATCGATGCTGCCCGCCGGGCAGCGGGCAGTTGTGCGCGCGATGCGGTGGCCGCCGCTGCGGCGCCTGACGATCTCGGCGGGCGAACGGGCGGTGCCCGGCGCGTGGACGATCATCGCCTGCCGCAAGCGCTACATCGACGACAAACTCGTCGACGCGCTCGCAGACGTCGAGGCAGTCGTCAATCTCGGTGCCGGCTTGGACACCAGGGGAATTCGACTCGCCCGGCGCTCGGACATACCGGTGTTCGAGGTCGACCAGGCCGTCAACATCGAGCGCAAGCGCGCCGCGGTACAGCGCGCGATCGGAGCGGTGCCCGCGTCGGTCCGCCTGATTCCGTTGGACTTCGAACATGACGAGCTGTTCGGCACGCTGGCGGAGCACGGCTATTCGACCGCTGCACGCACCTTTTTCATCTGGGAAGGCGTGACCCAGTATTTGAACGAGCCCGCCGTCCACGCCACCCTCGCCGCATTGCAGGCCGCGGCCGCGGGAAGTCGGCTGGCGTTCACGTATGTCCGTAGGGATTTCATCGACGGCACCGACATGTACGGCGCCGAGGTGCTGTTCCGGCGGTTCCGGCAGCGGCAGCAGGTGTGGAAGTTCGGCATCGATCCCGACGATATCGCCGGTTTCGTCGGCCAATACGGTTGGCAGGTCGTCCAACAGGCAGGTCCGGAGTACTACCGGCAGCACTACATCAGGCCGACGGGGCGCGACCTTGCCGCCTCGGATCTGGAGTGGGCCGCGTACTGCGAGAAGCGCTAGCCCCTATTCCCCTATCCCGCATAGGGGGTCTGTAACCCGTTTCCCGGCCCGACAGCGCTGCCCACACTCGTTCCACGACTTCCGTCTACCAAAGGAACGAATATGAACACCCCGCTGCGCACCCCGATACTCGCCGTTCTCGCCGCGACCGTCGCACTCGGATGTCCCGCTGTCGCGACCGCCGAGAGCAAGGAGTGGGACATCGGCGCCTACGACCAGTGCGTCGGATCTTTCGACGGAAAGCCTGCCTCCAATGCAGAAGACCACAAGCGATGGGTCGATCACATGAAGATGTGCTGCGAGAAGACCGGCGGTGTCTTCAAGTACGCGGGCTCAGGCGGTTGCGAAGCGCCGCCTGCCGAGCCGGCGAAAGTGACCAGAACGCCGGGGCGGATCCCGGTCGGCGTCTTCACTCAGGATCTGACGGCCATGCCGTGACCGCCTAGATCTCGATGACCGTCGGCACGATCATCGGCTGACGACGATAGGTCTCCCCTACCCACTTGCCGACCGTCCGACGGACCGCCTGGGCGATGCGGGCGACGTCGGTGATGTTGTCCGCGGCCAGGCTTTCCAGCTCCTGTTCCACCTTGAGCGCGACGGGTTCGAGCGCCTTGGGATCTTCGGAGAACCCGCGCGAATGCAGGTGCGCGGGTGCGGCCGGCCGGCCGGTGCCGCGGTGCACCACGACGGTCACCGCGACGAAACCTGAAGACAGCGTGAGGCGTTCACCCAGCGTCGACTCACCCACGTCGCCGGTGATCAACCCGTCGACGAACATCTTGCCGGTGGAGACGGCACCTGCGATGCTGGCCCTGCCTGCCACCAGGTCGACGCTGACGCCGTTCTCGGCCAGCACGATTCCGTCCGGATCGACACCGGAGCGCACTGCCAGCGCGGCGTTTGCCCGCAGCATCCGCCATGTCCCGTGCACCGGCATCACATTGCGCGGGCGAACGCCGTTGTAGAGGAACAACAGCTCGCCGGAATAGGCGTGACCGGAAACATGCACGCGCGCTTGCTGATTGGTCACGACGCGGGCACCGATCTTGGCGAGTGCGTCGATGACGCCGTAGACCGCCTCTTCGTTTCCCGGGATCAGCGACGACGAAAGCACGACCAGATCGCCTGCGGTCAACGTGATGCTGCGGTGCTCGCCCCGCGACATCCGCGACAGCGCGGACATCGGCTCGCCCTGGGTGCCGGTGGTGATCAACACGATTCGTTCCGGCGCCATCATCTCGGCGGCCCCGATGTCGATCACATCGTCGACATCGACCTTGAGGTATCCCAATTCGCGGGCGATCCCCATATTGCGCACCATCGACCGGCCGACGAACGACACGCGCCGGCCCAGAGACACCGCGGCATCGATGATCTGCTGGACACGGTCGACATTCGAGGCGAAACACGCCACGATCACACGGCCCTCCGCGCCGCGGATCAGCCGATGCAGCGTCGGGCCGACCTCGCTCTCCGACGGTCCGACCCCGGGGATCTCGGAATTGGTCGAGTCGCACAGGAACAGGTCGACGCCGGCGTCCCCGAGCCGCGACATGCCGGGCAGGTCGGTGGGCTTGTCGTCGAGCGGTAACTGGTCGAGTTTGATGTCGCCGGTGTGCAGCACGGTGCCCGCGCCGGTGTTGATGGCGATGGCCAGGCAGCCGGGGATCGAGTGGTTGACGTGGAAGTACTGGCACTCGAAGACCCCGTGTGTCGACTTCTGTCCAGCCGCGACCTCCACGAACACCGGCTTGATCCGGTGCTCGCGGCACTTCTCCGCCACCAGCGCCAGCGTGAACTTCGAGCCGACGAGCGGGATGTCGGGCCGCAGTTTCAGCAGGAACGGGATGGCGCCGATGTGGTCCTCGTGCGCATGGGTCAGCACCAGCGCTTCGACGTCGTCCAGGCGGTCCTCGACAAGTCGCAGGTCAGGCAGGATGAGATCGACACCCGGTTCGTCGTGATTGGGAAACAGCACCCCGCAGTCGACGATCAGCAACCGGCCGAGGTGCTCGAACACCGTCATGTTGCGGCCGATCTCGCTGATACCGCCGAGAGCGGTGACCCGCAAACCTCCTGGGGCCAGTGGCCCCGGCGGTTTGAAGTCGGCGTCCACTACCGAAGAACCGCCGCGGCCCGCATGTCGGCGGCCAGCGCCTCGATCTGGTCCGGCGTGGCCGGCATCTGCGGCAGCCGTGGGTCACCGGCATCGATGCCCTGCAACCGCAGACCGGCCTTCGACATCGTGACACCGCCGAGGCGCGACTGCGCGGCGCCGAGCGGGCCGAGGGTCACGTTGATCTTGCGCGCCGTGGCGACGTCGCCCGAGGAGAACGCCGACAGCATCTCCCGCAGTTCGCTCGCGGCGAGGTGGCCCCACACGCTGATGAACCCCACCGCCCCCATCGCCAACCAGGGCAGGTTGAGGGCGTCGTCGCCGGAGTAGTACGCCAGGCCCGTCTCGGCGATGATCTGCCCGCCGCCGTTGAGGTCGCCCTTGGCGTCCTTGATACCGACGATGTTGGGGTGCCCGGCCAGCGCCCGGATGGTGTCCCATTCGATGGGAATGCCCGATCGCACCGGGATGTCGTAGAGCAGGATCGGCACCGAGACCGCGTCGGCGATCGCGGTGAAGTGCGCCGCGAGCCCGGCTTGCGAGGGCCGCGAGTAGTACGGGGTGACGACGAGCAACCCATGGGCGCCTTCGGCCTCGCACGCCTTGGCCAGGTGCACGCTGTGGGCGGTGTCGTAGGTGCCCGCGCCTGCGATGATGCGGGCACGGTCGCCGACGGCGTCGAGCACCGCGCGCAGAAGCGCGATCTTCTCCTCGTCGGTGGTGGTCGGCGACTCGCCGGTGGTGCCGGAGAGGACAAGGCCGTCGCAGCCGGCATCCACCAGGTGGGTGGCGAGGCTCGCGGCGGTGGCGGTGTCCAGCGACCCGTCGGGCTTGAACGGCGTCACCATCGCGGTCAGCACGGTGCCCAGCCGGGCCTGTACGTCGAATCCGCTGGTGCTCACGGGCAACAAGGTTACCCGCTGCGGTCAGGCTTCCGTGGCCAGCGGGGACGTCGCAACCTCCGTGCCGTCCGCCAGCGTGACGATCTCGAAGTCGGAAAAGGCCTGCGGGGCGACGTCGACCAGGTGGCGCAGGCATTCGATGGCCAGGCGACGGATCTCCACATCAGCCTGTTCGCTGGCCCGCATCGCGATGAAATGGCGCCAGGCCCGGTAGTTGCCGGTCACGACGATGCGGGTCTCGGTCGCAATGGGCAGTACTGCGCGCGCCGCCTGACGCGCCTGCTTTCGCTGGATGGCGCTCGGCCGCCCGCCATGGTCGTCGGCTGCGAATTTGGCCTCGAGCCGGGCCAGCAGGTCCGCATAGGTTGCGCGGCTGGCGTCGGCTGCGGCGGCGAAGATCTGCTGGAGCTCCTGGTCGTCTTCCATCCCAGGGGGCAGCACCACCCGCGAGTCGTTCTCGGGCACGTAGCGCTGGGACAGCTGCGAGTAGGAAAAATGACGGTGCCGAATCAACTCGTGGCTGCACGACCGCGAGATGCCGGTGATGTAGAAGGACACCGTCGCGTGCTCGAGCACCGAAAAGTGCCCGACGTCGATGATGTGCCGTAGGTAGCTCGCGTTGGTGGCGGTGCGGGGGTTCGGCTTGGACCAGCTCTGGTAGCAGGCTCGGCCGGCGAACTCCACAAGCGCCGGTCCCCCGTCGGCGTCGGTGCTCCACGGCACGTCGGGCGGCGCCAGGAACTCGGTCCTGGCTATCAATTGCACGCGCAGCGGCGCGGTCTCGGCCACGGCTCACCCTAACGCGGGCGGCTTTATCGAACCTTTGCGTGTTGTACATCAGGCCGCGAGTTTGCCGGGCTAGGGTTGGCGCGATGGGGGAAGCCACCGTGGCCTCGCGCCTCCTGGATGTCATGGAGCACGAGATCCTGCCGATGACCGAACGCGGCGTCGCTGCGGGCAACAAGGTGTTCGGTGCGGCGCTGCTGCGCAAATCCGACTTCTCGGTCGTCATCGCGGGCACGAACAGCGAAACCGACAACCCGTTGCTGCACGGCGAGATCAGCACCCTGAACCAGTTCTACGAACTGTCGCGGCGGCCGTCCACCAGGGATCTGGTGTTCCTGTCCACCCACGAGCCGTGTCCGCTGTGCCTGTCGGCCATCACCTGGTGCGGGTTCGACAACTTCTACTACTTCTTCACCTACGAGGACTCCCGCGACGCCTTCGGGATCCCGCACGATCTGAAGATCCTCAAAGAGGTGTTCGGCGTCGACGACGGCGCGTACCGGCGAAGCAACGCCTTTTGGACGGCGTACTCGATAGGCGCGCTGGTCGAGATAGAGCCCGAACCGCAGCGGACCAGACTGCGCGAGCAGGACAAGCGGATCCGCGGTGCCTATGCGGCGTTGTCTGAGCAGTATCAAAGCTCCAAGGCCGACAACGACATTCCGTTCAACTGATCCCACGGTCACACCAGCGCGCGGCGCAGTTCCCCCACCAGATCACCGCGCGTACCGACCGTGACATCGCCCAGCCCCAGCCACGCGGCCATCGACTCGAGCTCCTCTGCCAGCGCCGCCGCCACGCGCACCCTGTCCTGACCGTCCTCCGTGAACGCCCCGACCACGTTGAGCGCGCCCGCCGCCCGCTCGGCCTTGAGGTCGACACGGGCAACCAGCCGACCGTCAAGAAGAAACGGCCATACGTAGTAACCGAATTCGCGCTTCGGCGCGGGTGTGTAGATCTCTATGCGGTAGTGGAAATCAAACAGCCGCTCGACCCGCGGCCGGAACCAGATCAACGGGTCGAAGGGGCACAGCAGCGCCGTTCCACGCTCGACGCGCGGAATCACGTGGCCCGCCCGTAGATAGCCGGGCGCTTTCCATCCCTCGACGGTGACCGGTTCCAGCTCACCGCTTTTCACCAGGTCCGCGATCGCGGGCTTGACCTGCGCGGCACCCAGCCGGAAGTAGTCGCGGATGTCCTGCTCGGTCCCGACGCCCAGCGCACCCGCAGCCCGTGACACCAGTTCGCGAATCGCCTCCTCGTCGTCGACCTGCCGCGCCAACACCTCGGGCGGCAGCACCCTCTCGGTCAGCTCGTAGTGCCGAGCGAAACCGACCCGCGTCGCCGTCGTCAACACTCCCGCCGACCACAGGGCCTCGGCCACCCATTTGGTGTCGCTGCGGTCCCACCACGGCCCCTTGCGTCCACGCGGCTCCGACTCCAGGTGCGCCTCGATCTGACCGGCCGTCGACGGACCGAGTTCGGCGACCGCGGCGACGACGTCCTCGGCCAGCTTCGCGTTCTTCTTGACGATCTCCTTGCCCCAGCGGCCGTCGGCATACTCCCGCATCCGCCAGCGCAGCAGCGGCCAGTCGTCGACGGCCATCAACGCCGCCTCGTGCGCCCAGTACTCGACCAGCAGCCGCGGCGACCGCGCGCTGTGACTCCACGCCGCCCGGTCCACCACGTCGCGGTCGTACGGCCCGAGCCTGCTGAACACCGGCGCGTAGTGCGCACGCACGGCCACCGACACCGAGTCCAGCTGCAGCACCTGGATCCGGGAGATCAGCCGCCGCAGGTGCGCGCGCGTCACCGGACCGCGCGGCTTCGACTCACCGAAACCTTGCGCCGCGACCCCGACGCGGCGCCCCCGGCGGCCCCGCCCCCC
>JAEZKH010000375.1 GCA_023415515.1 Actinomycetes bacterium | reverse complement strand
GCCCTGACCGCCCTGACCGCCATTGCCGCCGGCGCCGCCGGTGCCGAAGATGGCGCCGCTTGCGCCGCCTGCGCCACCGGAGCCACCCTTGCCGCCGTCGGAGCCGTCCGCAGTCGAGTCGGCACCGTCACCACCGTTGCCGCCTGCGCCGCCCACGCCGGCCAGGCCGATGCCACCGGCACCACCCGGGCCGCCATTGCCGCCGCCGCCGAGGGCGTTACCGCCGTTGCCACCCGGTTGTCCGTCAGTAACACCAGGAAGGCCCGCAGCGCCGGCTCCGCCGTTGCCGCCGTTGACTCCCCCGTCTCCGCCGGCCGGCGCTTGAGCCCCGGGTGCGGGAATGCCTGGCAGGCCGTTCGAGACGCCGCCAACAGCCGGGACAACAGCAGTCGGATTGACACCGTTGAGGCCGGGACGCCCTTGGCCGCCGACGCCGCCGTTGCCGCCGCTGCCGAAGAAGAAGGCTCCGTTTCCGCCGTTGCCACCGTTGGTGGCCTCGACCGGCGAGTTGATCAAGAAGGCGCCGACGGCCGCCGGGCGGTACCCACCGCTGACGCCGTTGCCGCCGTTCCCGCCGTTGCCGAAGAAGATGCCGGCGTTGCCGCCGTTGCCACCGTCTGAGCTCGTCCCCGTCAGCGGGTTGTACGCCCCGTTGGCGCCGTTGCCGCCGCTGCCGATGAACAGACCACCGTCAGCGCCATCGGCGCCGGGGGTGAGACCGTCGGCCCCGTTACCCACGAAGATATTCAGGCCCGGAATCAGGCCGGCGATATCGAGGAACGGATCGAACGTCTGCGTTCCGAGGGCGAAGAACGCCGCCGGATCGGTCGGCAGGCCGGCCAGGCCCGGAATGGCACCGAGTCCGCCGGTGCCAAAGAAGTCCAGGCCTCCGAGCAGATCGGTCAGCACGGGCTGCTGCGGCGCGACGATCGGCGCGGCCTGCGCCGCGGGAGCGGCCAGCAACGCCGCTGCCGGCGCGCCCAGGACCAAGCCCGCACCACCGATTGCGGCCGCGGCCGCGACGAATGGACGCCGCTGCGAGGCGGTACCTCGCCCGGTGCCCTTCTTGCTCTTACTAGACATTGATTAGTCCCCTCCACTTGAAACTGAGTGCTTGACTACCAAGCACGAGCAACGTAACACCTCGCCTGCAATTAGCGCATCAATTTTCTTGAATCTCGTGACAAATAGAACAAGATCGGGTTGCTGCGTCTCATGACACGATCGGCATCCTGAGATCCAAGTGTACGGCTCTAAGAGTTGGTGGTCCTCTCCGTACTGCGCTATATCCGCAGGTAGACGCCTATACTGCTCGTCGCATCGTTTACATCGATAGCGCCGTGCCCCCTGTCGTCCCGCACACTCCTGAGTTCTCTATCAGGTTGATCTCAGCTTCAAAGTTCGCCAGCGACTAGTTCGAATTCCCTTTCTGCACTCGTTAGTTTTGGAAAGAAATTGCCGTGTGGCAAACTCATGTATTCCTGAAAATATCTAAGTCATGCAGATCTAGTTAAAGCGTTGGATTCGGTCGAGATGCCTCAAATCCGGGGAATTCCGATCCGGCTCGACCTCCTGAATTTTCGCGACTATCACAGCGTCAATGTGAACTGGCTGCTCGAGCTTGTTGGCACTCCTTAGCAAACAGTTAGCTGGTTTAGCCTGTGAGCGTCATCGGTCCGGCCTGCGGGCCGGCTACTGCTTCCCAGATGCGACTGCGACAGCAACGAACGCGCACGAAGCGGCCTGCGTCAGCGTCAACTCCGCTTCACGCTTCGGGCGGGACCCCCGGCGCGCGGGTTCGTTGAATTCAAACGGGATTGCTATCGAACGCGTAGCGACGCGTGCGTAGCCAAACCAGCCGGCGCCCCGACGCTCGGCGGGTGGCCCACCGTCGGTGTCGCCTCGCAGCGACGTGCGGTCGGCGACGAGCTTCTGCGCTGATCGCGTTTGCTATCAAGATCAGAAACCTCGGTGATTACGTGACTTCGCTGACCTGCGCTTAGCTGGTCGCCGACCGTATTCGCAAAAACTTACTAGTCCCTCAGGCTGGCCTCAGGTACAGTTCGACCGGTCACGTTCAGACGCGGGGAGGCGTCATGCACCGGGATATCGGCCCTTTACTCGTTGTGGGAGCGATCGTCGCTGTCGCAACGACGGTCGTCGTCAATCCCGTCGTCGTCCCGTCGACCGACATCCGCGTCTCCTCGACAGACTTGGCTGCCGGACACAGTGACCTGGACCTTTTGAACCGAGCGTTCGTCGCATCTGCTCCCGCAGTGCCCTCCAGTGGGACAGAAGCAGCGGGGCCGAACTTCGACAGTCTTTTCCCCGAAGTGAAGAGCGCCAAGCCGCGCGTCGATCCGGTTTCGCTCACCGATCCGATCGCATCGGATCCCGTGTTGGCTATGAGTGTCCTTGCGGTGACGCCTATTTCGCTCTCGCCAGGCGGACAGCAGAACACCTCGTCGCCCGCGAACACCGCGGGCCTCCTTCGCGCGATCGCCGTGATCGGTGCGGCATTCGGCCAGGGGGGAACCGCGTTCATCGAACAGGTGGGGATGTCGCCGGAAATGATCTCCGGTCTTGCCGATGCAGTCCAGGCGGGAGGCCTCGCCCCCGAGGTGGCGATCCGGAAACTGGCCGCCGCGTCGCTCAACGTGGTGGTAGCCGGTCCTCCAGGGGCAGCGGCCAATTCGATCATCGACGAAGTTTTCAACGAGGACGAACTGGCTCCCGTCGTCGACGAGATCACCGAGATCGCGCAACCACCTGTCGACCACGACGCCGTCATGTCGGCGCAAACGTCCGGGCCCTCCGCTTCTCTGGCATCCCAGGCTCCTGCCGAGGTGGCGGAGTCGCCAGAAGAATCCGAAATCATCGAGGATCCCTCGGCGCAGCGGGCCGCACAAGAGAGCACTGAAAGCGGCAACGAGATCGTCCGAGTGAGTCCGCCGCCGCGCCGGAATCACGTCTTCCGGCCCGACCGCGTCCTCAGCAGCATCGGCGAGCGCATCAGTGAGCGCTTGAAAGACTTCGAGGAAAGGCTTGCCAGACCGCAGACACCACCGAGGACCGGTGATACCGAGTCGGACAGCGGATCTGAGCTGAAGCCATCCACCGAGCCGAACACAGGCCCCGCATCGGCCCAGCCGTAGGCTCATAACCAGACCCGGCCTTCCCCACGGCCCAGCACGAATGTTGCTACGGAGCGTCGATGACGCCGCGAGTTCGGCGTGTCGAGGTTCGCGTGAGGGGCCGCAATCTGGCGATTCAGACTTCGCTTGACACAGGCGTCAGTTAATTAGATCCGGATATACACCAGCTCGACTGGTATTTGCTGTAATCACATGCAGTGGCGCATTGAGGTCCTCGACGTCTGAACCGAGTTCGTCGATCGTCGCAGCGATGGCGCGGGGCGACCGACCGGACGTCACGGTGAGTCATCGAAGCCGCATCTGTTAGCACTGGTCAATCCTGTTGTCCGGCGGTGGAGTGGGCGTCCGCGGCACCGATACCGGCTTTGAGGACAGGTCGCTGCCACTGTGGGCATACAAGATCAACGACAGCAAACGCGTTTATTAGCCAGGTAGACAGCTTTGCTACTTCGACTCCTTCGCAGGCTATTTCGGATGCATAAGGACACTTATTGCTTGTGCAAGCAAATAGCATTCATCGGCGCCGAAGCTGAGAGCGACATGAGAGAACCGGAATAGATTCCTGAGTGGCGCACGTCACAGCCCAAGCCCAGGAGGTTGCCAATGCCTATCGCCCTTCGCCCATATGTCACGACCGGTGTCGCCCTCGTCGGCGCCACCGTCATCGCCGCCGCGCCCCTAGCTCCGGTGACCCCCGATGTCCAGATCTCCAACCCGGCGATACCGGCCGTTGAGCGTGGTGTGCAACTGAGCGCCAATGAGATTCAGACGGCGATCAACAGGGCGATATTCGCGTTCGTCGCGAGCCCGACAGTCCAAGGCGCAGAACTGCTGGGCCGACTACTCAAGCCGATTCTGGGCGAAGAGCAGGCCGCGCAACTTCCGCTTGCCGCGCTCGGATTCGCAGGCCCCTTGATCAGCGGTGGCGGATCGGTCGGCACCGCACTCCAGAATATCGTCGACTCCGAGGGCCTGGAAGAGACACTGTTCAATCTCATCGGAGCTCTCGGAACCGTCATCGATGGCTCCGTCAACGGTGGCTACGGGCCCGATCTGTGGCCGCTCGTCGGGGACATCTTGGTCGATGCCGACCCGCTTTTGGCGGCAGCCGTGGCAGCCCTCGAGCTTCTTGGGCAACCGTTGCCCACCGTCTTTTCCGGCGGCCTCATCAATCTTCAATCAGCGGTTCTAAAATCGTTCCCCATCCCGTTCCCGCCCGGCGTACTCGATCTGCCTGTGGCGATCACTCTCCCCGGGGCCATCCCCGTTCTCCAGCGCCTGATTGGTCAACTTTTCGCCCCAGAGGAGGTAAACGCGAGCCTCGCGCTGGTCGCCGAGGACGACCGGGTGATCGAAGACGGGGTCAACGAGCTGCTTTACGCAGTGACAGCGGTGACGCTACGCGTCGCAACGCTCGCCGCGCCTCTGGTCGCACCCATCCTCGATGTCTCCAATGACGAAGCGGCGCAATTCCTCGCCGTCGGAACCCTAGGGTTTATCGGGCCGCTCATCGGCGGAACCGGCGGCCTCGGGCACGCAATACAAGACCTAGTCGGCTCTGATGACTTCGGCAACTTCCTCGACAATTCCCTGGATTTGGTGAGGTTGCCGATTGACGGAGCAGTCAATGGCGGCCAGTTTGGGCCTAACCTCGCGCCGCTACTGCCTTTCTTGCCGAGCGAGATTCCAGTCCCCACGCCGGCCGGCCCGATTGATGTGCCTGTGGATTCCGTTTTCGCCCCGGGCCTCATCCCGAACGCCGGCTACACCTACAGCCCTCTAGGAATTGGTGCGCAGCCCATCGGCGGAAGTCCGATTAGTCCGCCAACTGGTTTCAATCTCACTACACCGGGCACCATCCCGACGCTGCAGGGTCTGGTCGGCCAACTCTTCGACAGGTTCGACCCTGAAGAGCCGGCGCTCCAGGCGAAGACCGCCGGTGACAATGTCGCACTTGCAGGCAAAGCTGCAGAAGGCGGCGCCAAGGACGTCAAGAAGGACGCGACGAAGCGTAACCGGCCACTGCTCAATCTCGTCAAGAACACCCTTGGGGCCGATGCCGTGAATGCCAAGTCGGCAGGCAGCACCGGTAAACACCGCATCGGCACGCCGGTGCGCGATCTCATCAACAAGGTGGTCAACGGCGGCAAGAAGAAAAGCGACGACGCTCCGAAGGCCGACGCTGACGACGCCGAAAAGTAAGTAACCGACGAACCAATGCCCACCTCGATCGAGGTGGGCATTGGTCTGTCCCGAGGTCTGCAACGGGGTCCGAACCCTACGAATATCGCGACCCTCCTGCAGAAGTCGGGTCGCACGCATAGATTCGGCCCGTGAGTCGGCGCACGCTCGAGTTCTGTTGCGGCATCGTCGTCGTCGGCCTCCTCGCCGGTGTCGCCGGCTTGTGTACGACGCTGTTGCTGCGATTCGTCGAGCACCTGACCTATCACTACAGCTTCGGCACGCTCCTCTCCGGGGTCACCGCGAGCAGCCCCGTGCGACGCGCCGTCGGCCCGATGATCGGCGGAGCGCTCGCCGGGTTCGGCTGGTGGATGCTTCGACGGAAGACCGAGGTGCCGCCACTGGCCGACACCATCGCCCAGCATCGGCGCATCCCGCGGTTGCCGCTGACCATCGACGCGGCACTGCAGGTGCTCATCGTCGGCTCGGGCGCCTCACTGGGCCGCGAGGGCGCGCCCCGTCAATTCGCCGCAGCCTTGGGCGATCTCGGCACATCGCGATGGTCACTCACCGAGCGGGACCGCGAGATCCTTCTCGCCTGCGCGGCCGGCGCCGGCCTGGCCGCCGTCTACAGCGTTCCGGTCGGCGGAGCGCTGTTTGCGACCGCGGTCATGCTCAAGACATGGCATCCACGCGCCGTCGGCACCGCTCTCATCACGTCAAGTCTCGCGGTCACCGTGGCGTCACCATTGACACACGAGGTCCCCCCATTGGACTGGCCAGACCCCCAATTGTCCTACCTCCTCACCGCTTTCGCGGTTGCACTCGCGCCCTTGGCGCTGGGCACAGGCTTGGCATTCACCGCGCTGATGGTGCATGCGCGGCCCGCAAAAGTCATGAAATCGTGGATGTTGATCCCGGCCATCGCGGCGGCCGGGCTTCTCATCGGCCTCTGCTCCATCCGGTATCCGGAACTCCCCGGCAACGGCAAGAGCATTCTCACTATCAGCCTGAATAGTGGCCTGACGGCGGGCTCCGCCATCGTCCTTCTGCTTCTGAAGCCTCTTCTGACGGCGGTTTTTCTTCGCGCGGGCGCCGTCGGCGGAATGCTCACTCCCGCGCTGGCGACCGGTGCAGCGATGGGATCGGTTGTGGCGCTGTCGATCAACACCTGGACCGACCACCACGTCAGCGTGCCGGCGGTGTCCTTGACGTGCGCGGCGGGCGTGCTCGCCATCACCCAGCGCACACCCGTTTGGGCGGCGATCTTCGTGTGGGAGCTGGCCCGCCCGCCCTGGTGGCTACTCGCTCCATTTCTCGCCGCCGCAGTCCTCGCGCACCTGCTTCGCCTCGTCGTCGAACGCCGCCGAACAACTGGTGCAGCACCTGCTGGCGGCAGAGCCGATCCACGTTGAGCGCCATTCCCGCGTCCCGGCACACCGATGGCCTTGGGCGTCGGCTGTCCTTCGATCGTCCTGATGACACACCAGCCAGCGCACAAGACGCACACGAGTGTCGCAGCCAAACTGAAAACGACGGCCGCAATTGGCGGCGCGGTGCCGTCAGTTAACAGTTGCCGTCTGTTGCATTCAACCGACGGATATTGCCGGGATATATGTTTCGGTCGTGCGTCACAAAAACACGTATCGGCTGCCTCTGCCCTAAAGGAGACCCTCTCGGAGGTGAGCTAGTGCTATCACCACAATATGGCGAATAGAGCTCGGCTGAACAGCGATCGCCTCGAGAGCCGCCGGTAGCTAACCAGTGTGCGCAGTTTGGTTAGCGGCCAAGACTCAGGGTCTCGAAAACCTTGTCGTGCCAAGTGCCTTCGGCCTGCGAAAAGTTGCCAGGTAGCCGCTGACTAACGACGTGCCGCATAACACGCTACTTAGTTGCACTATCCAGACTTCTTGCGTTTTTAAATACTTAATTGGACTCTGCTCTGAACCTGAGAAACAGATGTGTTTTTTGGAATAGGTTCCTGAGTGCTTAACGTCGCAGCCCAAGTGCGGAGGAACCATGCAACGTGCATTACGCCCTTATGTAACAACCGGTATTGCCCTGGTGGGGGCAAGCGCCATCGCGATCAGCCCGGTGGCACCGCCTCTTCCCGACGTCAAAGCCGCTAATCCTGCGGTACAGCTCTCCGCCGCGATTGACCCCATTACTCCCTGGCTGGAAGTCTTCAACAGCTCAGAGGTCAACGTTGCCAACCTTGTCAACGAGTGGCTCGCCGCCCCCCTGCCGGTGTTGCAGCAGGTGATCGCGAACCAGATCGGCTACCTCGGTCAGCTTCCCGATGTCGAATCGATCGCCGGGCAGATCCTCCAGAACCTGCAGGCCGCCGCTGAGGCGCCGTTCGCACAGGACACGTCGACGCTCGATGCTGGGCATGCATTTATTTATGAGATTCTCCTGACTGGTCTCGAGCCGATCATCCCGCCTTTGTCGCCAGACCTTGTGCCGATATTTGAACTTTTGACGACATCGCTGAGCGGCGTGCTGCTCGGCTCGGTCGGCCCGGTGATCGGTCCGGTCCTGGCACTGGCCGCGACCAGCCAGGCGCTAATCGACAACCTCACGGGCGAGACCCCGGACTTCGAAGCGGCGTTGAACACTTTGATCAACTCCCCCGCCGAAGTGGCTGACGCGTTCCTCAACGGCGGGCAAACGCTCGACATCACCCCGCTGGTGTCGCTGCTGGGGTCGGATCTGCTGCCCGAGGGCACCACTGTCGGCCTGACCTTTGGTGGCCTACTGAGTCCGGGCGGTTCAATCTTCAACGCCCTTGACCTATCAATCCCCTTCGGAGGGGTCAACTTGACCCTTGCAGGACAAGGACCGGGCGCGATCGGTTCGCTCATCGACCTGTCCAAAGTCATCGCCAAAGCCATCGGTTGGGACGGCTCGGGTAACCCCTTGGATCCCCCACTCGTCACATCTGAGATGCAATCCATCAACACGACGAATCAACGACTCGTCACGCTCGATGTGGCGCCGCAGACGAAGGACACCGGCGATGACGACGGGTCAGAGAACGGACTGACCCGGTTGGCAGACCTACCTGATCAGCCCCCAGGGAACGCCCAACAGGTGACAGATGTCCTGAAGGAAAACTCGCCCGGACGTGGACTCGGTCAGCTGGTCAGCTCCGCGGCCCGTACGGACAGGCCGCTCCTCAACGTCCTCAAGCTCAATCCGCTTGATCGGGGCGCCAATAAGGATGAATCGGCTAACGCCGGCGCCGGCTCGGGCGGCACCACCGTCAAGCACCGGCCTGGCCTCGGGAAGACCCCGGTTCGCGATCTGATCAACAAGGTGGTCGACGGCGGCAAGAAGAAGAGCGACGACGACGCTCCGAAGCCGGCCGCCGACACCGACGAATAGGTAGCCGACAACCCGAAATGCCCACCTCCACAGAGGTGGGCATTCGGCCTGTATCAGTTCATACGTGGACCGACCATAACGTCAGCGTGCTGCCAGTCTCGTTGACAGCCGGCCCCATCACCGACACCCGACTGCACTCCAATGCGCAGCGATCCTCGTCTAGGAGCTCGCGCGGGGGCAACCGCAGCTGCCTTTCCCAGCTCGGTTTACGTTCAGCAGCGGATTGGGTTCTGTCTGGCCACCGGCAGGCACATCGCCGACAGCAAATGTTGCATCCACGTACGTCGCTGCAAATCAGCTTTCGAGCTCGAGTCGGCTAACTATTTCGAGGATGCGGCGTTGCCATAACTTGCAGAAGCTATATGCGGACCTTAGCACTGTGGCAAATCGAGGCGGCAGGACCCGCGGCGCTTTTGCATGCATTTCCCGCTGCACGCGCTGAAAACAGCGAAATAATTGCATGCCAGTGGTCGTATGACAAAACTCTTACTACCTCTCAGTAAGTTGCTGGACAACCTTTTCCATACCCTTCGGTATGGGCGCACGATGGGCGCCTCGCCTTGCTGACCAGCTATTTAGCTTGTAGGTGGCAATGTATTCAAAGGGAATTCCGCCGCTATTACGCTGACGATGATTTTTGCCATACGCATATCTTTCGCATCAAGATCGGCGTAGCTTTCTGCTTGTCCTGTTACATCCCGAGCGAGGTGGAGGTTCGCTGTGGTCCGGCGGTCTGGATTCTTCGTTTCACTTTTCACCCAGTTGCTTGCATTGGTATCGGCATTCGGGATCACGATCAATCCCACGACTCCGTTTGACCGCGCGACCGCCCTCGGACCACCCGGCGTCAGTGCCGCGGCGCCGGTAGGCGAAGAGTCGCTGCCCGTCCGAATCATTCAGACGCAGCTGAATGCAGTCGGCGGAATCGGCGCGGGTCTCGCGGTCACCGGGGATGCGGCAATCGAATTGATCTTCGGTAGTCAAAGCAGAGGCAACGCCGGAATCGCACAAACTCTGGTCCGCGCACTCGATCGGGACGGCTTGGCCGGCTTGCCGGGTGGAGCTGCCGCGGTTGCCGGAACCGCAGTGCGATTCGTCGAGGGCGGCACCAACTTCTGGATCAACACCGCGAGCTTGATACTCCTCTCGGAATTGGGCCTGAACGGCCTCGACCCCCGGGCGGAGCTGCTGGCCGTCGATCCGGGGTTCGATCCGGCGCTGGCAGAGCTTCCCCTTCCCGAAAGGTTCGTGCGCGTCCAGGTCGGCGGCGTGCAAGGAATTGGTCGCGCACTGCTTGGCGCGACTACCGGTGTCGGTGAAGCTCTGCTGGCCATACCCGATGTCATCGATGCCACGCTGGAGCGGGGCGGCCCCGGGGCACTTCCTGCCGGGTTGGCCGCTGCGGCAGCCCAGGTCGTCCGTGCAGCGCAAACGGGCGCGACCCGAGTCGTCACCTCCGTGGCGGACATGGCCAGGGCCGAACTGAGTCTCATCCCAGGCGCCGACGTGAACGATCCCAAGTTCGCCGTGGCCGCAATCGCGGCGGAGCCGGCCCCAGCTGGTGAACCTGGGTCACTCGAACTCGTTGTCCGAGTGCCGCTGGCGGTGGGCGTCGCGGGCTCACGGCTCGTGTTGACGGTGCTGGACGCAACGACCGTCGTGACCGGTTCGTTCGTTCAGGCCACAAGCGACATCGTCCGGTCGGTGACGGGGGCGTCACTGCCCGGCGGCGGCGGCCCGGCTACAGAAGCGGCCCGGGTGGTCGAGGAGCCACGGCTCACTCTTTCCGAAGCGCTTGCGAAGGCACCCGTGACGATCCGCCGTGGCTTCGACGACGCGGGCGTCGTTGTACGCGAAGGGACTCGGCGCGCAGCCGAGGACTTCAACAACACCCTGCGCGGTCGCAGTTCGGAGGCGATGCAGCTGGCCAGGACAGGAGACGAAACCGCTGCCAGTCTCGGCGACGACGCCAGTGGCGTTGCGAACCCGGAAGCGGTCCGGCCGAACAAGCCGCGGCCAGTGTTGAATGCCGTCAAGACGGTCACGGGAGCCGTCAAATCGGTGCGAAACGGGATACGGAGCGCGTTGGGGTTGCCCGCGCGCAACGCGAAGTCCGATCCACCGAAGGCCGAAGCATCGAGCACAGCGCCGGCTTCGTCCTGATTGAGTAAGCACGATTGGCCCCCTCAAACCTCGAGGGGGCCAATCGCTGCGCGGCCCGCCCAGCCGGTGCCTATGCGCGAGCTGTGTGAAAGTTACCGGCCGGTTAACCAGGCGAACGCCACTCTGGCACTGTCGACAGGATCGATGCGTTTGCCGATAAACGCACCGCCACCTTCGCCCTATCCCGGTATACCCGGGCAGCGCCGGATTGGGCAGCGGACGCTGCAAAGGTGTGCAACAACCAGCGGTGCAAATCCTGCGCTGAGGATGCCCGCATTCGCGCATTACAGCAAATTCGAGACTAATGATCTCTGCCGGGTTAGCTGATTAGCCGCGTTTCACAGCGATATCTTTTGCTTAGGATTTCAAGTTATCTGATAAGTTATCACGCTTAGCTAAAAACTAGCGTCTACCTGCATATTTGCTCCTTCTGCTATGGGTCAGCGGCTATCAATTCAGTTTGCCGAAACCTCTCGAAACATTCCTTACGGACGAGTAAGTTCCCACGCGTCCAGTTCGTTTCGCGGCTTGAGAGGAGTCGTTATGCAAGCTGCCCTCCGTCCCTATTTCACGGCGGGTGTTGCGCTGGTGGGGGCCAGTGCCATCGCTGTTACTCCAGTTGCAGTGCCACGATCCGCCGTCGAGGAAATCCACGACCGCGCGGTGGAGTTGTCGGCGTTCGTGAACCCCGTTGAGGTCTTCGGGCAAGTCCTTCAACAAACATTCGACGCCGCGCGAATGGTGGGTCAGGGAATCGTCGACAATCCGGCACCGGTTCTCGAACAGCTCATCCGAAACCAGATCGCCAACTTCGCTGGACTACCGGCGGCGGTCCAAGCGCAGTTCGCGGCCTTCCCCCAGCTGCGCGAGCTGGCACTACAAAGCATCTCGAACGAGCTCCAGAACATCGGAACCATCGGCGGTCTCGGCACCGAATTCCTGAACAACGTCATCGGTGCAATCTTGGGCACGGGTCCGGGAACCGTAGAGGACCAAATTCAGCTCGCGATCAACGCCGTAACCGAAAATGGTGATTTTGCACAGGCATTCGGCGCCCTTGCGCTGATCCCAGTGGCCATCATCGGTGGCGGGAACGGTCTACCGAATCTATTTACACTCATACCCGAGCTGAGTGTGGCCTTACAACAACCGTTCACAGATCTAGCCCGAGTGTTGCCTATCGCGGCAGGACCATTGACGAATGCCGGAAATGTCGCCGCGGCATTGCCAACCGCGCTTCTCAGTGTCGGCGCGAACCCACTCCTCGGTCTGGTCACACTGCCGATCGGGCTCGGCACGACTCTCAACGGTGTGATCGAAGCCGTTCAGACGAACAATCCGGAAGTCGCCTTCAACGCCATCGTCGAGCAGTCGTCGCAAGCGTTGGGAACGCTGCTCAACTCCGTCGTCGGTTCGGGCGGTGTAATCGACGGCCTGCAGAACTTCCGTGAGGCCATCGCGACAGCGCTCGGTGCACCACCCGCAGGGGCAGCCATCTCCTCGGTGAGTTCCTTGCCAACGACTGCCACGAAGTCGGCCACGTTGACGACACCATTGGTAAAGCCATTGACCAGGCCGTTGATCCAGGCAGCCCCGAAGGCGAGCACGCCGACGACGGCCGACAAGTCGAGCACGACAACTGGCACCGACGCGAAGAACACAACCGACGGGTCGACCTCAACCAGGGGCGGCAATCTGTTCACCCCCGGTTCTTCGTCCAGCAAGGGTGGCAAGCACCGCGCCGAAACCGGAAACCTCGCTCAAGGCCTGCGAGACACCATCAAGAGCATCACCGGCCTCGGTCACAGCGGGAAGTCCGACAAGGAGTCATCCAGTACCTCGGCGTCGAAGGACAGCGGAAGCAGTTCGGGCAGTTCAGGATCCGCCGGATCCGGCTCGAACGGCGGGAGCAGCAACTAACCAGTCCCGGTAACCGCTCAAAGGATCGGTCCTCTCCTGCCCGGCAGGGGGCCGATCTCTTTGTTCGCAGGTCTTCTCACGGTTTCTTGGCCCACATGCCGGCATCGCCGACGATGCCCACGGGGACCGCGCCTGTGAGACTGACATTCTGCACGCGCGGTCCGGCCGCCACGATCGTCGTGTCCTGCAGGATCGGCAGAACCGTCGACATGTTCCACAACCGTGGCTCGACAGCGTCGATCACCTCGCCGATGTTCTCCACACCCAGCAGCGCCGCATCGATTTTCGGCTGAATGCTGCGATCACAGGTGCCGGTCAGGTTACTCGGCGCCTGAATGAGTTCGTCAGACTCCGGCGATGGGGTCCGGGTGGTGGGCGTCGCGGTCGTGGTTCCGGTCGTCGGCGGCGGGTTCGGAGTGGTGGACGTCGTCGACGCCGCCGTCGAGGTCGGCGCACCGGCGGTAGTGGTCGACACCGCCGTCGCCTCCAACGCGCGGCAGCCATACCGCGACGACAACGACGTCGCCAGATCACCGCCGGCCTCATGCCAACCAACGATCGCGTCGATCCGGTTCTGCGCGAAGGCATCTCCGTACAGCACAACAGGATCCAGCGCGAGCACCGATGCCTCGATGCCGACATTGCGCAATTGATCGGCGGCGGTGTTCGCCACGGCAACGGAGGTCGGGTCGTTGGTCGCCACTCCGATCACCAAGGACAACGGAATGCCATCCTTGGTGATGCGGCCCCGGTCCTCGTCGGGCACCGGGGTGCCCGGCGTCGGCGTCGGCGGCGCGTCCATCGGCACGAGTTGATATCCCGCTTTCCCCAGCAGCTGAAGCGCTGCCTCCTTGGTCAGCGCGGGCGGCGCCGTCGGCGTATAACCGGGATCCGACGGCGACCGCACCTGCGCCTGCGCCAGCGTCACCGTGTTGTCGCTGCCCGCGCCAACCGAGGCGAGCAGATCCACGTCGAGCAGTCCCAGAATCGCTTTGCGCACTTGAACATCGGCGAGCTTGGGCTGCTGAGCCCGCAGCGTGAGCTGCATCACGCGCGGCGTCACGATCCTCGCTGTCCGCACATCGGGAATCGCCGACAGCTGCGCGAACGCCGCCGCTCCCCCGTGCACCTGAGCGACCTGTGTGTCGCCGTTGCGGATCGAATCCGCAAGCGCCGCGGTCGCACCCGCTCGCCGGAACAGAAGCTGGTCGGGTTTGGCGGGCTCGGCCCAGTATCGGTCGTTGCGCGCGAGCAGAATCTCTTCGCGCTGGGGGTCGATGTTCTCCACTCGGAACTGACCACCCGTCACCGGCAGTGCCCGCGCCAGCCCCGACGCGAAGCCACCCGGCACGTCCTTGACGATGTGCGCGGGCAGGATGTCGTTGAACAGTTCGCGCCACGCCGGATATGGCTGTGAGAACGTCACCACCGCGGTCTTGCCGCCCTCGATTGACTGAACGCCGGTGATCAGGTCGTAGCCCGCTGGGTCGACGACACCTGGTTGGCTGACCATTTGTCGCCACAGATACCAGTAGTCATCGGCGGCGATCGGCGCGTTGTCGGTCCACGAAGCCTCCGGCCGGATCTTGTAGGTGACGGTGAACGGGTTGTCGTTCGTCACCTCAGCCGAGACCAGCAGCGTCGGATCCAGTTCCCACCGCGAACCCGTCGGCGACGCCGGATCGGGGACAGGCCGGAACGAACTCGGCAGCACCAGCGAGCTGATGGCGGCGTTGACCGGCGACTGGTCGGACAGCAGGTGGGAATTGAAGCCGGGCCCGATCGTGTCGATCGCCATGATGATCTGGGTCGCCTTCGGCGGCGGCGGGGGCGTGGTTTCGGAGGTATCCGTGCTCTGCGGCGCTGGTGGCGGGCTCACCGTGCAGCTGCCGACCAGGATCACCGACGTAGTGAGGATGAGGCCGCGCACGATCCGGTCACGAACGCGGGCTGTCGGCACGCCCAACAGGGTATCGACAGCGCCTCGATCCTCCGATTCCGAAGCGGGGTGCCGACCGCGGGTCTGTGCACTACTGAACCGTCATAGCAAACGTTGTTTGCTGGCTTATTCGGCGGCTCGAGAAAGCACGCTCCTGCCAGCTGTTTGTTCAGGACGGCAACAAGCTAGCTAACTCGATTGGTTTCATTCCTGAGAGGCCGCGCCGCACAAATATGCCTCTCAGCCGGGGTTTTCTCCAGTTTCTCTCAGATGACTCACGATTTTCTCAGGTATGAGCTAGAGTTCGATCGTGCTGATGCGATGCCTACGAGACCACCTGGTGGCCGAATCGAACGGTTCGACCTGGCGGTTTGCGCGAGATTGCTCAGCAAACTTGTTCTGAATCGATTCAAGGCTTACGCTACTGGCCTGGGTCGGGTTGAGACCCAAAACCAATTCCTGAGGGGGAAGCATGAAAGAGCGTGTCCAAGGAGCTGTCACCGCCGGCGTTGCACTGGTCGGCGCAGGCGTTATGGCCGTCACGCCTGCCGTTCAGCAGGCGCCCGAGGCGTTGCGCAGCGCCACTGCCGACATCGAACTCGCGGCGCAGCTGAACGACGGACCCGCGGCCAACCTCGCGCTGTCGGGACAACGGCTGGTCGAGAGCCTCGCGAGCGCGCCCCTTGGCCTCATCCCGGCCGCCCAGGCTGTCGCGGAAGGCGATAACGATGCGCTGTACGCGGTCCTCAAGCAGTACGTCGACGGCGGCCTCTACGTCGCCGATCCTGCGATCTTCGCGCTCGACGACCTGTTGCCTGCGCCGCTCGGCGGGGATCCGGACAACGTCCAGGAACAGCCGGGCGAGAGCCTGATCACGCAGTTCCGCGCCTTCCAGCTCATCGCAGCCCGCGACGACATCAACGCGGCGCTTCGCGACAGCCTCGGCGTGACCGGCGCCACCCCGCCGGCAGGCGATGACGTCACTCCGGTTTACGCCGTCGCCCGAATCGGTGGCGGCCTCGCGGCTTCCGCTCAGCGCGCCGCCACCAGCGCTGTCACCGCGCCGCTCGGGCTGGTGGCCGTCGCTGAAGGCCTGCAGCAGAGTTTCGAAGGCAACAACACGCCGCTGTACCAGGCGCTCCAGGCCTACATCGACGCGCCGAACTACGTGGCCGATCCGATCGTCTTCGCCGTCGATGACGTGCTGCCGCAGCCGATCGGCGGCGACCCGGAGACGAATCCCGCCGAGATGACCGGCAGCGAGATCACCCGGCTTCGCGGCAATGTTCTCCTGGCCCCGCGGGACGCCGTTCGCAACGCCGTCGCCGGTGCTCTCGGTGTCGACCCGGTCACCGGTGAAGCGCCTGAGCCGTCGACGACGCTGACCAACAGGGCGGCCACGACCGCCCCTCCGGAGCGCAAGGGTCCGATCACTCGGGTTCTGAACTCGCTCAACGCGACTGCGGGCGGCTCGAAGGCCGAGTCCACCGTCGGCAAGCATCGCGCGTCCACGAACGGGCTTGGCAATCTCTTCAAGAAGAGGGACGAGAAGAAGAAGGCCGAGACCACCAATACGCAGTCAAACGACTAATCGTTCTGCGACGAAAAGCCGGCCCCGGGTGGTGGCCGGCTTTTTCGTCGTCCGGGGCTAGCCGCGTGCTTTCGCCCGTGCGCGGTTCCGGCCCCTGGTCGTTGCGTCCAACTCCACCTTGCGCACCCGCACCACTTCCGGCGTCACCTCAACGCACTCGTCCTCCGCGCAGAACTCCATCGCCTGCTCCAGACCGAGCTCGAGCGGACGGGCAAGTGTCTCGATGACATCCGCGGTTGAGGACCGCATGTTGGTCAGCTTCTTCTCACGCGTGACGTTGACGTCGAGATCCTCTGCGCGCGGATTGATCCCGACGACCTGACCTTCATAGGTGTCCTCGCCCGGTGAGACGAAGAACTGGCCGCGGTCGGCCAGCTGGATCATCGCGAAGGGCGTGATGGTGCCCGAACGATCGGACACCAACGATCCTGAGTGCCGAGCCCGGATCTCCCCCGCCCACGGCCGGTAGCCGTCGAACACCGCATTGGCGATGCCGGTGCCCCGCGTCTCGGTGAGGAAGTCGGTGCGAAACCCGATCAATCCGCGGCTCGGAACGATGAAATCCATTCGCACCCAACCCGCTGCGTGGTTGGTCATCTCTTCCATCCGGCCCTTGCGCGCCGCCATCAGCTGGGTGATCGCGCCGACGTATTCCTCTGGGCAGTCGATCGTCATGGCCTCATAGGGCTCGTGCAGCTTGCCGTCGATCATGCGGGTGACGACCTGCGGTTTGCCGACTGTCAGCTCGAAGCCTTCGCGACGCATCTGCTCGACGAGCACCGCCAGCGCCAACTCACCGCGACCCCGCACTTCCCAGGCGTCGGGTCGATCGAGGTCGACCACCTCGATCGACACATTGCCGACGAGCTCAGCGTCCAAGCGCGACTTCACCATTCGCGCGGAGAGCTTGTGTCCGGCGACCTTGCCCGCCAACGGCGATGTGTTCGTGCCGATCGTGACCGAGATCGCTGGCTCGTCGACGCTGATGCGCGGAAGCGCATGTGCGTGGTCAGGATCGGCCAGCGTGTCACCGATCATGATTTCGGGCAGGCCCGCCACGGCGACGATGTCGCCGGCGATCGCTTCGTCCGTCGACGTCCGATCAACCCCCTCGGTGACCAACAGTTCGGTGATCTTCGCGTTGGTGATGACGGGATGACCGTCGACCTCGCGCATCCAGGCCACCTGCTGTCCCTTGCGGATTCGCCCCTTGTAGATGCGGATCAGCGCGAGCCTGCCGAGGAACGCCGACGCATCCAGGTTGGTGACCAGCGCCTGCAGCGGCGCCTCGGGGTCGCCCTGCGGCGGCGGGATGTGTTCCAGCAGAACGTCGAACAGCGGGTCGAGGTTCTCGCCGTCGGGATTCTCCCCGTTCGCCGGTTCGGTGGTGCTGGCGATACCCGCCCGCCCCGACGCGTACAGCGTCGGCAGACCGAGCGCGTTCTCGGCCGCCCTCTGGGCCTCCTCGTCGAGATCGGACGCGACGTCGAGCAGCAGATCGTGGCTCTCGGAAACGACTTCGGCGATGCGCGCATCGGGCCGATCGGTCTTGTTCACCACCAGGATCACCGGCAGATGGGCGGCGAGCGCCTTGCGCAGCACGAAGCGCGTCTGCGGCAGGGGGCCTTCCGACGCGTCCACCAACAACAGCACCCCGTCGACCATCGACAGTCCGCGCTCGACCTCACCGCCGAAGTCGGCGTGGCCGGGGGTGTCGATGACGTTGATGACCGTCACGCTGCCGTCGGCGTGATGACGGTGCACGGCGGTGTTCTTGGCCAGGATCGTGATGCCCTTTTCCTTCTCCAGGTCACCCGAGTCCATGATCCGTTCGGTTGCATCGTCGCCGCGATGCGTCAGCGCGCCCGACTGCCGCAGCATCGCGTCGACGAGGGTCGTCTTCCCATGGTCGACGTGTGCCACGATGGCGACATTGCGAAAATCCACGGTGGTGATTGTCGCAGTGCGATCGGCCGATCACGAAAACGAGAGATTCCCGTCACTTGAAGCCCAGCAAGCTCGTCGACCTCAAAGCGAAGAAAAAGTGCTGCCGCAGCAAGCCGCGCTGCAAGAAATGCCCATTCGTCGTCCACAAGGTACGCAAAGCCCACCGCCACGGAATCAGCGGGAAACAGCTGGTCAAGGTGTTCGACCGGGCCCGGAAGTCCTGAGTGCGAAACGCCGGATACTCCCAGATTCCGGGCGTAGCGTGAAGTTGTCCGACAGCCGAGCGCGGAAGGTGGCGAGTATGTCGGTTTACGAAGTCCTGACGATTGTTCTGATCGCCGTCATCGGCACGGCGGCGACGGCAGCGATCTATCTCGGCCTGCTGAACTGGGTCGGCGCCTTCTTCGTTGTCCGGTGCGAGTCGTGTCACCACCTGGCGTTCTCGACAGCCAAAGCGGCCCAGCAGTCCTGCCCGCACAGCCGTCATCCGGTGCTGCCCCCCCCGCGCTACACCTGTGTCTTAAACACAA
>JAEZKH010000351.1 GCA_023415515.1 Actinomycetes bacterium | reverse complement strand
GGACAGAGCCTGCAGGTTCAGTTCGAAGAACGTCGGGCCGAACGGAACGCCAAGTCGGATGTTCTGGTAGATCGTCTGGATGAGTCCCCAGAACACCAACTGCACATATATCGGGGTGCCGCGGAAGATCCACAGGTACACCCACGACACCGCCTTGAAAATGGGGTTCGGCGACAATCGCATCACTGCGAGCAACACACCGAGCGCGATCGCCAACACCATCGAGTAGACGGTCAGTTGCAGTGTGTTGACCAACCCGACCGCGAGCACCCGTTCGTTGAAGAGGTACTCGGCGAAGACCGGCCATCGGTAGGCGTCGTTGGTGGCGGCGCCGTAGAGAAACAGCGCCAACAACAAGACGATGACGACCGCCGCCACCCACCGCCACGGATGACGCAGTGGGACGGCGTCGATTGCGGCTGGAGAAGTGGCCGGCGACGTGTCGACATCAGTCATGTTCGGATCCCGTTAGTTGATCGCGCCGTTGATGACCGGCTTGTCGATCATTCCGGCCTCGACACCCCAGTTGGTCGCGATCTCTTTGTACTTCCCGGTCTCGATGAGGTGCTCCAGGGCCTTCTGCAGTGACTGCGCCAGCGGTGACCCCTTCTTCACCGGCCAGCCGTAGGGTGCGGCGTCGGCGATCTCGCCCGCCGCCTCGAGCTTGCCGTTGCTCTGCTTGATCGCGTAGGCCGTCACCGGGGAGTCCGCCGACATCGCATCGGCCTGCCCGAGTACCACCGCGTTGGTGGCGGCGTCCTGACCGTCGAACGAAACGATCTCGATCGGCGGCTTGCCCGCGTCCGTGCACGCCTTGCTCTTGGCGGGCAGTTCCTCGGTCTCCTCGGTCGTGGTGGCCTGCACCGCGACCTTCTTGCCGCATGCGTTGTTCGGGTCGATCGGTTCGCCGGGCCGCTGCGCCCACAGGATGCCTGCGGAGAAGTAGGTGACGAAGTCGACCGTCTGCTCGCGCTCCTTGGTGTCGGTGAACGACGACATACCGACGTTGAAGGTGTCACCCTGGATCGACGGGATGATCTTGGCGAAGTCTGCCTCGCGGTACTCCGCCTCCAGGCCGAGGGTGGCGGCGATCGCGTTCATCAAATCGACGTCGAATCCGACGATCTTGCCGCTCGGATCCTTGAACTCGTTGGGCGCGTAGGGGATGTTGACCCCGACGATGAGCTTGCCGGACGACTTGATGTCCTCGGGCACAGTGTTGGCGATCTCATCGACCTTCTCGGCGGTCGCCGTTGAGGTCGCGCTCGTCGACTCGCTCGAGCCGGAATTGCTGCCTGCCGAACACCCCGACAACGCAAGCGCGCCAGCCGCGGCCATCACCGCCGCTGAACGCCACAACTTCCCCCGACGGATTTCCCATCCACCTGACACGGTTGCCTCTACTTTCTGCTTTGGGCAGTTGACGTACGGAACAGTAGTGGTCTGCGACGGTATTGCGCCGCGCTTCTGCTTATTGTGCTGGCGGGCTGAATTTCCCGCGCGTTGCGTGCAAACTCTTATCTGGGCCGTAAGCGCTGTGAAACACTTCGATCATGACTACCGAAGCTCCCCCGGCCCTGTTGCCGCACCTCTGGAAATCGGCGTTGCTGTCCGGTCTCCTCGCGGTGATCCTCGGCATCATCGTGCTTGCCTGGCCAGGAAAATCGATCCTCGTCGCCGCCATCGTTTTCGGTGCTTACCTGCTGGTGACCGGCATCGCGCAGGTCGTCATGGCATTCAGCCTGCATGTCACCGCGGGCGGCAGGGTCCTGTTGTTCATCAGCGGCGCCGCAGCCCTGATCCTCGCGGTACTGGCCTTCCGACACTTCGGCGAAGGCTATGCGGTTCTGCTGCTGGCCATCTGGATCGGCGTCGGGTTCGTCTTCCGCGGCGTCGCAACCACGGTGGCCGCCGTCAGCGACCCCGAGCTGCCTGCCAGGGGATGGAACATCTTCATCGGTCTGATCAGCCTGATCGCGGGGATCGTCGTGATCGCGTCGCCGTTCGAGTCGATCGTCACGCTGGCCATCGTCGTCGGCGTCTGGTTGATCGTCATCGGCGTCTTCGAGGTGGTGTCCGCATTCGGTATCCGCAAGGCCGCAAAAACGGTAGCCACACCGGTTGAGCCCACCGAACCGCCGCCTCCGGTCGATTCGCCGGCATCATGACCGATCCGCAACCGCCGCACTACCCGCAGCAACCGCAGTACCCCGGACAGCCGCAATACCCGCAGTACCCCCCGCCACCGCCCGGCGGCGCGTACCCGGGCAGCTATCCCCCACCCCCGCCGCAGCCGTACTCGGGCTACACGCCGCCGCCACAGGCGCCGAAGAACGGCTTGGGCATCGCCGCCCTTGTGATCGCGATCATCGCCTTGATATCGGTCGTCGGCGGCGTGGTGCTCGGCATCGTCGCCGTCATCCTCGGATTCCTCGGCTGGCAGCGGGCCAGACGCGGGGAGGCCACCAACGGGGGCATCGCCATCGCGGGCATCGTGCTCGGCATCCTCAGCATCATCGAGGCGATCGTCGTCATCGTCCTGTCGGTGTGGGTGTTCAACGAGGTCGGCGGCACGGACTACATGGACTGTCTGTCGCGGGCGGGCTCCGATCAGGACGCCGTTCAGGGGTGCGTCGACCAGTTCCAGCAACGCGTCGAGGACCAGTTCAGCGTCACGCTCACGACGCCTGCGCGTCCGACGTCCTAGCCAGGTGCCGCCGACGCGGCATGAACTCCAGTGACAACAACACCACCAGCAGCGGCACCACCTGCGTCAGGGTGGCCATCACATACCGCCGATCGCCGAGCGCATGGAACTTCCGCAGATAGCGGTAGAGGGATTCGAGCGCTATCAACGGGTCGCCGAGGTGGACTGCTGCGAACACCGCATTGCGGGCGAAGTTGCGGTGTTTGTCGGTGAAGATCTCCGGAAACGCCGCAAAGGCGAGCGATAAGCGTTGCGCCCCTTTACTTCTGGCATAGGTGACCATATCGACGGACAGACGCTCGTCGATCCCGTTGGGCGCGCCCCGCCTGCGCCACGGCACGTCGAGAGACACCTCTGTGCCGCGACCCGCGGTGGCGTAGCGGTGGAACCCCTGCACGCGGCCGGTCGCATCCCTCGCGATGATCAGCGCGACGCCCGGATAGCGGCCCTCGAGGGTGCCGTCGAGAGACATCGAAAACCCGCGCTCGGTGCGCGATCCGCTCGGCGACGCGAGGACCACCGCGGTCAGTTCAGCCAACAGGTCGTCGTCGAGGTCCCGCTCGTCGACGACCTCGGTGGTGACGCCGAAGTTCCTGGTGCGCTGCACCGCCTGACGGAGGTTGCGGTACTTTCGCCCGACCATGTCGAAGTCGGCGACGTCGATGACCACGTCGCGTCCGATGGGCACAGCGGTGAGCCTCCTGCCGACGACCGCTGGATTCGACCACAGACCCACCCGTCGCTCGCTGCATCCCAGTACGGCGATGCGCCAGCCCCACATATGACACATCGCGGCGAAATCGGCGACCAGCGAGGTGAATCGGGATTCATCGCCGATCGGGTCCCCGCTGACCACCGCGAAGCCGAGCCGAGTCCGGTATGCGATGGCGGCGGTGCCGTCCGCGCTGAAGTGGTAGCACTTCGACGCCTGCATCGCGAACGGCGCAAGTGGATCTCTGGTCGTTGCATCGACCAACCCGAATATCCGCGGCATGTCGGCCGGATTCGGCCGAGCAGTCGTCGGCCACATCAACACCACCGCAGACGCGATCAACAGCAGGTTGCCGAGCAGATGGAAGGTCAGGAATACCGCACAGATGCCGAGGACGCACACCAGTAACGCCGCCGTGGCATGACCCGCGGTCACCGGGCGGCCGAGGAAAACGCCGCGGGCGATCAGAAGAACAGCGGCCAAAAGGGTCATTGACCAGGACAGATCCTTATGGGCGGCGAGCAGCCATGCAGACAGGCTCAGCACTGCCAGGGCGCTGATCCAGCGGGCCGCGGTCGAGTCGACGTGGACGACGACCCGCTCGCGGGCCCGGAGGCCTGTTGCCACCTTCATCGCTGTGCACCCGGGAAGTGTTTGATGATGCCTTCCTGCACCACGGTAGCCACCATTTGTCCGGTTTGGTCGTAGAAATGCCCGGTCCCCAGGCCGCGTGAGTCGGCAGCCACCGGCGACGTCGTCGCGTAGAGCACCCACCGGTCGAACCGGATCGGACGGTGAAACCACACCGAGTGGTTGACGGTGGCCGCGAATATCCGGTCGTAGCCCCATGACAAGCCGTGCGTGGTGATGATCGAGTCGAGCACCGTGGTGTCAGACGAATACAGCAGCGCGGCGTTGTGCATCAGGGGATCCTCGGGCATCGGACCGTCGGCCTTCAGCCAGACGCGGTTGTGCTCGAGCCGGCCGCCCTTGTCGCGCATCACCCACGCGGGATCGTTGGTATAACGCCATTCGATCGGCCTCAGCGCCTCGACGAAGTGCGGGACTTTGTCCTCGTAGCCGGAGAGCAGGTCGTCGATCGTGGGCAGGGACAACGGCTCTGGCACGTCGGGCATGTCGATCGCGTGCTCGAGCCCGCGGCCGCCGTCGACGAACGAGACCATCGCCGTGGTCAACAGCTGGTCGCCCTGCATGACGTCGACGCGACGGTTGGCGAACCGGCGTTCGTCACGTAGCCGGACGACGTGGAACTCGAGATCCCTTGCGGGATCGCCGCCTGCGATGAAGTGCGCCGAGATCGAACCCGGGGGTAGCTGACGGGCCAGGGTCCGGCCGGCCGCCACGAACGCCTGCGCCATCATCTGGCCACCGAACGTGCGCGGCGGGTTCTTGCTCGGATGTGCGCCGACGAAGGTGTTTTCGTCGAGCCGGTCGAGGTGTAGTACCGCCAGCAGCTCCTCGAAATCGCCAAGCGGCACTGCTTCTCCTATCCAGGCCTAGACGTCGTCCTCCCCGATCCGGTGCACGTGGATCAGGTTGGTCGAGCCTACTGTGCCCGGTGGAGCTCCTGCGATGATGACGACGAGGTCGCCGCGCTTGTAGCGGCCCAGCTCGAGCAGCGATTTGTCGACCTGGCGGATCATTCCGTCGGTGGTCTGGATGTGCGGCACGATGAACGTCTCGGTGCCCCAGCTCAACGCCAATTGGCTGCGCACCTCGGGTAGTGAGGTGAACGCCAGCAGGGGAAGCGGGGTGTGCAGCCGCGCCAGCCTGCGGACTGTGTCGCCCGACTGCGTGTACGCCACGAGCGCCTTGGCGTCCAGCCGTTCGCCGATGTCGCGGGCGGCATAGGAGATGACGCCGCGCTTGGTCCGCGGCACGTGGGTCAGCGGCGGCACCACCACCGAATTCTGCTCGACCGCCGAGATGATCCGGGCCATCGTCCTGACCGTTTCCAGCGGATACTTGCCGACTGACGTCTCGCCGGACAGCATCACCGCATCGGCACCGTCGAGCACCGCGTTGGCGACGTCGGAGGCCTCGGCCCGCGTCGGCCGGGAGTGCTCGATCATCGACTCCAGCATCTGCGTCGCGACGATGACGGGTTTTGCGTTCTCCCTTGCCATCTGGATGGCGCGCTTCTGCACGAGCGGCACCTCCTCCAACGGCAGTTCGACGCCGAGATCGCCGCGGGCGACCATGATCGCGTCGAACGCCAGCACGATGGCCTCGAGGTTGTCGACGGCTTCGGGCTTCTCCAGCTTGGCGATCACCGGAACGCGGCGCCCTACACGGTCCATCACCTCGTGGACCAGTTCGACGTCGGCCGGTGACCGCACGAAGGACAGCGCCACGAGATCCACACCAAGGCGCAGCGCGAATTCGAGATCCTCGGTGTCCTTGTCCGACATCGCGGGCACCGACACGTTCATGCCGGGCATCGAAAGGCCCTTGTTGTTGCTGACCGGGCCGCCTTCGGTGACCGTGCAGACCACGTCGTTGCCGTCCACCTGCTCGACGACAAGGCCGACGTTGCCGTCGTCGACCAGCAGTCGGTCTCCGGCCGCGGCGTCCTTGGCGAGATGTTTGTAGGTCGTCGAGACCCGGTCGTGCGTTCCCTCGCAGTCGTCGACGGTGATGCGGACGGTCTCGCCGTTGGCCCAGTACGTCGGACCGGCGGCGAACCGCCCAAGCCGGATCTTGGGACCCTGCAGGTCGGCGAGGATGCCGACGGCGTGCCCGGTGGTGTCCGAGGCCGCCCGCACCCGCTTGTAATGGGCCTCGTGGTCGGAGTACTCGCCGTGGCTGAAGTTCAGCCGCGCGACGTCCATTCCGGCCTCGACCAGCGCCCGCACGACATGGTCTTCGCTCGTCGCGGGGCCGAGAGTGCAGACGATCTTTCCGCGTCTAGTCACGACTTCTGAGCATAGCCCCGATCGGAGGTCCTCACGCGACGGCCAGAGGCAACGCCCCCGGAAGCACGGGGGCAGGCAGGTCGGAGTCACCCATCAGATACGCATCGACGGCGTGGGCCGCACTGCGCCCTTCGGCGATTGCCCAGACGATCAGCGATGCCCCGCGGTGGGCATCCCCGCAGACGAACACGCCCGGAGCCGACGTCTGCCAGTCCGAACCGCACGACAACGCGCCGCGCCCGTTCACCTGCAGTCCGAGACCGTCGAGCAGGGCCATGGGCTCGACACCGTCGAATCCGATCGCCAGCAGCGCGAGGTCGCACCGAATCTCCATCGTCTCGCCGACCCGCGTGACGTGCCGACGGCCGTCTCGGTCGCGGCTCACCCGGACCTCGGCGATCTCCATCGCGCGGACCCGGCCGTCGTCGTCCCCGACGAACCTCTGCACGGCGACCTCGTAGCGGCGCGCACCACCCTCGGCATGGGCGGGCGACGTCCGCAGCACGAGCGGCCACGTCGGCCACGGCGTGCGGGTTTCGTCACGCGAGGCAGGCGGCTCGGGGTTGTAGTCGAGCTGGGTGACCGAGGCCGCGCCTTGCCGGTGCGCGGTGCCGAGGCAGTCGGCACCGGTGTCGCCGCCGCCGATGATGACGACGTGCTTGCCCCGCGCCGACACTGACGACGTGCCGTCGCCTTCGCATTCCCGGTTGGCGGGGACCAGGTGCTCCATCGCGAGGTGCACACCGTCGAGGTGCCTGCCTTCGACGTCGGTGTCCCGTGCGCGCAAAGCACCGACCGCCAACACGACCGCGTCGTGCCGCTGCCGCAGCTGTTCGACGGAAAGGTCGACTCC
This sequence comes from Actinomycetes bacterium, assembly GCA_023415515.1. Classification (GTDB taxonomy): domain Bacteria; phylum Actinomycetota; class Actinomycetes; order Mycobacteriales; family Mycobacteriaceae; genus Mycobacterium. The sequence goes on along the minus strand of JAEZKH010000351.1, from coordinate 699 downwards.
CACTTCACATTCGGTGACAAAACGTGTTCCCTCGGCGCGCATCTGGGCCAACCGCTGGTTGAGCGTCGCCTTCTCGAGCTTGTACTCGGGAATCCCGTACCGCATCAACCCACCCAACCGATCGTCGCGCTCGTACACGGTCACGCGATGCCCGGCCCGTGTGAGTTGCTGGGCGGCAGCCAGTCCGGCAGGCCCCGAGCCGACGACGGCGACGCTCCGATCGGTGGAGATGGCGGCCGGCTGAGGTTCGACACCGCCGGTCATCCACGCGTGGTCGGCGATCGTCTGTTCGATGCGCTTGATGGTGACGCTGCCTCCGGTTTTGTCGTCGGCGATCGAGAGCACGCAGGCCGCTTCACACGGCGCAGGACACAGGCGGCCGGTGAACTCGGGGAAGTTGTTGGTGGCGTGCAACCGGTCGCTGGCCGCATCCCACCGGCCGCGGCGCACCAGGTCGTTCCACTCCGGGATCAGGTTGCCCAACGGGCAGCCGGCAGAACCGGAGTGGCAGAACGGGATTCCGCAGTCCATACAGCGGCGCGCCTGCTGGGACACCTCTTCGGCGCGTTCGGGCAGCGGCTGGCGTTCGTAGACCTCATGCCAGTCGCCGACCCGCTCATCGACGGGCCGCTTGGCGGCCTCGACTTTCGGGACCTTCAGGAACCCGGTGGGATCAGCCACGGCTGGCCTCCATGATCG
>JAEZKH010000332.1 GCA_023415515.1 Actinomycetes bacterium | reverse complement strand
CCGGTAGTGCTCGTGCACCGCCTGCATGACGACGAAGACGAGCGCCATGGCGAGCAGGGCGATCCACGCGCCGTGCACGACCTTCGTCGCGAGCACCACGACGAGCACGGTGCCGGTCATCGCGAATCCGACGCCGTTGACGGCCCGCGCGCGGACCATGCGCTTGCGGCCGCGCGGGGCCGGCGCGGTGCGCAGCGCCCGGTTCCAGTGCCGCACCATCCCGAGCTGGGACAGCGTGAACGAGACGAACACGCCGACGATGTAGAGCTGGATCAGCGCCGTGACCTGGGCCTGGAACGCCACGATGAACGCGATAGCGGCCAGCGCCAGAAACAGGATGCCGTTGGAGAACGCCAGCCGGTCACCTCGGGTGTGCAGCTGGCGGGGCAGGTAATTGTCCTGGGCGAGAATCGAAGCCAGCACCGGAAATCCGTTGAAGGCGGTGTTGGCCGCCAGCACCAGGATCAGCGCCGTCACCCCGGCGATCAGGTAGAGACCGACCGGGAAGTCGTGAAACACCGCATCGGCCAGCTGCGCGATCAACGTCTTCTGGTGGTAGTCGGGCGGCGCGCCGATCAGCTGCTCGTGCGGCCGTTCGGCCATCTGCACGCCCGTCTGCTTGGCCAGCAGGATGATCCCCATGAACAGGGTCACCGCGATGCCGCCGAGCATCAGCAGCGTCGTCGCGGCGTTGCGGGACTTCGGTTTCCGGAACGCGGGCACCCCGTTGCTGATCGCCTCCACACCGGTCAACGCCGCACAGCCCGACGAGAACGCTCGCGCGACGAGGAAAACCAGCGCGAATCCCATGATGTCGTCGTGCTCGGCTTGCAACTCGAAACCAGCCGACTCCGCGCGCAGTTCGACGCCGAGCACGTTGATCTGGAACAGACCCCAGCCGAGCATGACGAACACCCCGATCATGAAGGCGTAGGTCGGGATCGCGAACGCCGTGCCGGATTCCCGGATTCCGCGCAGGTTCGCCGCCGCCAGCAGCAGGATGGCGACGACGGCGAACCACACCCTGTGCTGGTTGATGAACGGCACCGCCGACCCGATGTTCGACATCGCCGATGCCATCGACACCGCGACGGTCAGCACGTAGTCCACCAGCAGCGCGCTGGCCACGGTCAGGCCCGCGGTCGGGCCGAGATTGGTGGTGACCACCTCGTAGTCGCCGCCGCCCGACGGGTAGGCATGCACGTTCTGCCGGTAGCTGGCGATGACCACCAGCATCACGACGCCGACGGCCACTCCGATCCATGGCGCCATCGTGACCGCGGACAGGCCCGCCACCGACAGCACGAGGAAGATCTCCTCGGGTGCGTAGGCGACCGATGACAGCGCATCGGAAGCGAACACCGGGAGCGCGATCCGCTTGGGCAGAAGCGTGTGGGAGAGCCTGTCGCTGCGAAAGGGTCTGCCGAGGACCAACCGCCTGGCGGCGGTCGAAAGCTTGGACACGAGAGCCAAGAGTAGGCCCAGACGCCTTTGGCGGTAGCGTTCCCAGTGCCCAGAGTCAAAAGCCGGGAGGATCGCAGGTGCGAGTAGTGGTGATGGGATGCGGCCGGGTGGGCGCATCACTGGCCGACGGCCTGGCCAGGATCGGCCATGATGTCGCCGTCATCGACCGTGAGAGCACGGCATTCAACCGCCTGTCGCCCGAGTTCCCCGGCGAGCGGGTGCTCGGCATGGGCTTCGACCGTGACGTCCTGCTGCGCGCCGGCATCGAGGAGGCGTCGGCGTTCGCTGCGGTGTCGTCCGGCGACAACTCCAACATCATCTCGGCTCGGGTGGCCCGCGAGACCTTCGGCGTCGAGCGGGTGGTGGCGCGCATCTATGACGCCAAGCGCGCGAAGGTCTACGAGCGGCTCGGCATCCCGACGGTGGCCACGGTGCCATGGACGACCGACCGGTTGCTCAACGTCTTGACCCGGGAGACCGAAACCACCAAGTGGCGCGACCCTTCCGGCAATGTCGGCGTCGCCGAGCTGGCACTGCACGAGGATTGGGTGGGCCGCCGCATGACAGCGCTGGAAACGGCAACGGGAGGCCGGGTGGCGTTTCTGATCCGGTTCGGCAGCGGACTGCTGCCCGACCAGAAGACGGTCATCCAGGCAGGCGATCAGGTGTACATCGCGGCCGTCGCAGGCCACATCGCCGAGGCGCTGGCCATCGCCGCGCTACCGCCGACCGACGATGGCGAGAGCTCATGAACTCCGCCGACATGCAGGAGCGGCGCCGATGAAGGTCGCCATCGCAGGCGCAGGCGCCGTCGGACGATCCATCGCACGGGAGCTCATCGAGAACGGCCACGAGGTCACGCTGCTGGAGCGCAATCCCGACCACGTCGATGTGGACGCCATACCCGCCGCCCACTGGCGCCTCGGCGACGCCTGCGAACTCACCCTGCTCGAGTCGATTCACCTCGAGGACTTCGACGTCGTGATCGCCGCGACGGGCGACGACAAGGTCAACGTGGTGGTCAGCCTGCTCGCCAAGACGGAGTTCGCGGTGCCGCGGGTGGTGGCCCGCGCCAACGATCCACGCAACGAGTGGCTGTTCGACGAGGCGTGGGGCGTCGACGTGGCGGTGTCCACCCCGCGGATGCTCGCCTCCCTGGTCGAGGAGGCGGTTGCCGTCGGCGATCTCGTGCACCTGATGGAGTTCCGCACCGGCCAGGCCAACCTGATCGAGATCACGCTGCCCGTCGACACCCCGTGGGGCGGCAAGCCGCTGCGTAAGCTGCAACTCCCGCGCGACGCGGCGCTGGTGACCATCCTGCGCGGCTCGCGGGTGATCGTGCCGGAGGGCGACGAGCCCCTCGAGGGCGGCGACGAGCTGCTCTTCGTCGCGGTCACCGAGGTCGAGGACGAACTGCGCGAGCTGCTGCTGCATCCGCAGAACCGCTAGCCTCGCCGTCGGCGTAGGCGGGCGGGGGCGGCTGACGGTCACGGCATTCCGCGGCGGCATCCGGCGAGATGCGGCTGTAGTCACATTCGTCGTTTCGGATACCCGCCCACGAAATCAGGCCCGCCATCGCGAACAGCGCCGCGACCACGAAGGCGCCCTGTCGAAAGCCACCGAAATCCATTGCGCCGCCGATGATCACGCCCAGGAATGCGATGGCGACGAGTCCGGCCACGCGGGATATCGCATTGTTCACCGCCGAGCCGATCCCACTTTGGGCGGGTTCGACGGCGGCCAGGATCGCCGCTGTCAGCGGCGACACCGCCATCGACAAGCCGAACCCGAACACGATCAATCCCGGCAGCATCTGGGTCCAGAAGTCGAACGGCTCGAGAACCCTGGCCATCAGCAGGTAGCCGAGCGCGGCGAGCAACGGGCCGACGGTCATGAAGAGCCGGGGGCCGTGCCTACCCGCGAGCGTGCCGAACCATCGCGCCAGGAAGAACGACAACACCGGGATCGGCAGGGTGGCGACACCGGCCTTCGCAGCCGACATACCGGCGGCCTCCTGCAAAAACAACGCCACCATCAGAGTCCCCAATGACACTGCGGCGTAGAAGAACACAGTCGCGAGGTTGCCGACCGCGAAGTTCCGCGCGGCGAACATGCGCGCAGGCATCATCGGGTGGCGGGCTCTGCGTTCCCACCACGGGAACACGGCCAGGCATGCGACCCCGGCGACCAGACCCGTCAGCACCGCCGGATGCGACAACCCGAGTCGCTGCTGTTCGATCAGCGCGTACACCACGCCCGTGAGCCCTGCCGCGGTCAGCACCGCACCGACGACATCGATGGTCGGCCCTCGCCCGCTCCGCGGCGCCGCAGCCACCGACACCTTGCCCGTCAGGTACAGGGTGACCGCCAGCGGCGCGATGTTCACCCCGAAGATCCACCGCCAGTTCAACGCATCGACGAGCAGGCCGCCGAGCAACGGGCCGATGACGAAAGCCGTTCCGGTCCAGGCGGTCCACGTACCGATCGCCTTCGCCTGCGCGGCGCCGGAGAAGCGCGCGTTGAGCATCGCCAACGAACTCGGCACCAGAAAGGCCGCTCCGACGCCCTGCAGACACCGTGCGGCGACCAGGACCCAGCCTGCGGGAGCGAATGCGCATATCAGCGACGAGATCGCGAAGATGACGAGCCCGACCCGCAGCACGACAAGCCGCCCGAACGTGTCGGAGACCGCACCCGCCACCAGGATGAGCGCGCCGAGCGTGAGCAGGTAGCCGTCGAGGACCCACTGCTGCAGGGCCAGACCGCCGTCGAAGTCGCGGCCGATGGCGGGCAGCGCGAGGTTGACCACCGACCCGTCGAGAAACGCCACGAACGAGGCCAGAATCGCGACCGCGAGCAGCGGCCGGTCGGCGCCTTTTCCGCTCCTCGCGTCCGCGGTGGACTCGCGCGGGCCCGTCAATCAGGTCTCCTGAACCGCGCCCTCGGCGGCATCGTCGGGCACGGCCGGTGCGCCGGCGTGCATGGCGCGCTGCGCGGCACGGATCGCCAGGTAGGTCGCGAGTGCCGCGACCGCCGTCAGCGGCCAGCCCATGCC
>JAEZKH010000321.1 GCA_023415515.1 Actinomycetes bacterium | reverse complement strand
GGCGCGGCTGGTCACGCTCAGCGTGACTGCGCGCGCCGAAATCACTAAAAGCCGAGCCGACCGAGCTGTTTGGGGTCGCGCTGCCAGTTCTTGGCGATCTTCACCCGCAGATCCAGATACACCTTTGTGCCGAGCAGTTTCTCGATCTGCGTGCGCGCCGCGGTGCCCACCTCCCGCAACCGGGCGCCACCTTTCCCGATCACGATGCCCTTCTGGCTGTCACGCTCGACGAACAGATTGGCGTGCACGTCGATCAGGTCGTCGCGGCCTTCGCGCGGAGTGACCTCCTCGATCACCACGGCCAACGAATGCGGTAACTCGTCGCGCACGCCTTCCAGCGCCGCCTCCCGGATTAGCTCCGCCATCAAGACCTCTTCTGGCTCGTCGGTCAGCTCGCCGTCGGGGTAGAACGCCGGGCCAGGCGGCAGCTGACCGGCCAACACGTCGGTGAGCACGTCGAGGTTCTCGCCGGTCGTCGCGGACACCGGAACGATTTCGGCGCCCTGTCCCACCAGCTCGCTGACGGCGACCAGTTGCGCTGCCACCCGGTCCTTGGCCACCTTGTCGATCTTGGTGACGATCGCGACAAGTGTGGTCTTTGGCGCCACCGCTTTGATCTGATCGTGAATCCACCGGTCGCCGGGGCCGATCTTCTCGTCGGCCGGAATGCACCAGCCGATGACGTCGACCTCCGAGTACGTGTCCTTCACGAGGTCGTTCAGCCGCTGACCGAGCAGCGTCCTGGGCCGGTGCAGACCTGGCGTATCGACCAGGATGATCTGAAAGTTCTCGCGGTGCACGATGCCGCGAATGGTGTGCCGCGTCGTCTGCGGACGGTTGGAGGTGATCGCCACCTTCGCGCCGACCAACGCGTTCGTCAACGTCGATTTACCGGTGTTCGGCCTGCCGACGAAACAGACGAAGCCTGAACGGAACTCGTCGCTCACTGCACGGTGCCCGCGCGGTCGGTGACGATGATGGCCGCATCGGGCGACAGCTCGCGTACGGCCGCGACTCCGGCATCGTCGGTAGCTCCACCGACCAGCACCGCCGCCTCGAATCCGGTTGCGCCGCTTGACACCGCGGCGGCCACCGCGGCCTGCAACGCGGTGAGTTCGAGCGCGTCGAGGGCCACCGGGGCGCCTGCGTAGGTGCGGCCGTCCCGGTCCCGGACGGCAGCGCCGCTGCCTGCCTCGGACCGGCCCATCGCGGCGCGCGCCAACGTCACGAGCTTGGCGTCCTCAGGATCAACGTCACTCATTTCGTTCCTCGGGTTCAGGTTCGGCGGGGCGGACCAGCACGGTGCCGATCCGTACCCGCCCGCGATGATCACGACCGCCTTCTGCGCGCAGTTGCAAGCCGTCCCACGTCACCTCGGCGCCGGGCAGCGGGACGCGGCCCAGTTCGAGTGCCAGCAGCCCGCCGACGGTGTCGACGTCGAGATCCTCGTCGAACTCCCTGTCGTAGAGCTCGCCGAGATCCTCGATCGGCAGCCGCGCCGACACCCGATATCTGCCGTCGCCGAGTTCCTCGACCGGGGCTACCTCGCCCTGGTCGTACTCGTCGTTGATCTCGCCGACGATCTCCTCGAGCACGTCCTCGATGGTGACCAGGCCCGCGATCGCGCCGTATTCGTCGACAAGCAACGCCATGTGGTTGCGGTCGCGCTGCATCTCACGCAGCAGCGCGTCAAGGGGCTTGGAGTCGGGCACGAAGACCGCGTCCCGCATCACCGCCGACACCTTGGTGTCCCTGCCGCCGTTGGTGGAGTAGTAGGTCCGCTCGACGAGATCCTTCAGGTACACGACGCCGACGACGTCGTCGACGTTCTCCCCGATCACCGGGATCCGGGAGTGCCCGCTGCGCACCGCCAATGATGTCGCCTGACCCGCGGTCTTGTCGCTTTCGATCCACACCATTTCGGTGCGCGGCACCATCACCTCGCGCGCAGGGGTGTCACCGAGCTCGAACACCGACTGGATCATCCTGCGCTCGTCGTCGGCCACCACCCCGCGCTGCTGGGCGAGGTCGACGACCTCGCGCAGCTCGATCTCCGAGGCGAACGGCCCGTTCCGGAACCCGCGGCCGGGAGTCAGGGCGTTACCGATGAGCACCAACAGCCGACTGATCGGTGTCAACAGCACCGAAATCGCCTGCAGCGGAACCGCTGCGCCCAGGGCGATCGTGTAGGCATTCTGCCTGCCGAGGGTGCGCGGGCCCACCCCGATCAGCACGAAGCTGATGACGACCATGATCGCGGCGGCGGCGACCAGCCCCCAGTCGAGGCCCAAGTGCTCGTAGAGGAAGTCGACGAGCAGCGCCGTCGCGGTGATTTCGCACGTAATACGCAGCAGCACAACGAGATTGATGTATCGCGGGCGCTCGTTGATAACTCGGGCCAATCGCGCGGCGCCCGGCCGTTCGTCGCGCACCATCTCTTCGACGCGGGCAATCGACACCGTGCTGATCGCGGCGTCGATCGCCGCGAAAAGACCGCCGAGCCCGATCAGCGCTATCGCGCCGATCAGCGAACCTATGCCGGTCACGGTTCGTCGAAGTAACGAGATTTATCGAGCAGCCGCCGGTCCTTTTCGCTCTGGCGGTCCAGGCGATAAGCCTCGACTTGATCGGCGACCCACTCTTCGAGCAGCTGACGTTGCAGGGCGAACATCTCTTTCTCTTCATCGGGTTCGGCATGGTCGTAACCGAGCAGGTGCAGCACCCCGTGCACGGTCAACAGCGCGAGTTCCTGTCCGAGGGTATGGCCGGCGGTGGTGGCCTGTTCGGCGGCGAACTGCGGGCACAGCACGATGTCGCCGAGCATCGCCGGACCGGGTTCCGGTGCGTCGGGACGTCCGCCGGGCTCCAGTTCGTCCATCGGGAAGCTCATCACATCGGTCGGACCGGGCAGATCCATCCACCGCATGTGCAGATCGGCCATCGCGGCCGAGTCGAGCAACACCATCGAAAGCTCTGCTGCTGGATGAACGTTCATCTTCTTGATGACGAAGCGGGCGACGCTGACCAGTTCCTCTTCGGAAACGTCGAGACCCGACTCGTTGGACACCTCAATGGACACGGACCGCGCTCACTATCTACGCGACCGATTACCGGAAGCGCGCCGCTCGGCTCGGTTCATCAGCCCGGGGTCTTCGAATTTGGCGTAGGCGTCGACGATTTCGCCGACCAGCCGGTGACGCACGACGTCAGATGTGGTGAGTTCGGCGATGTGGATGTCATCGACGCCGTCGAGTATCTTCACCGCCGACCGCAACCCGGAATTGGTGCCGCCCGGCAGGTCGATCTGTGTGATATCGCCGGTGACAACCATTTTCGAGCCGAAGCCGAGCCGGGTGAGGAACATCTTCATCTGCTCGCCAGTGGTGTTCTGCGCTTCGTCGAGGATGATGAACGCGTCTGAGATGGTGCGGCCTCGCATGTACGCCAGCGGCGCCACCTCGATGACACCGGCACTCATCAGCTTCGGGATGAGTTCGGGATCCATCATGTCGTGCAGCGCGTCGTACAGCGGCCGGAGGTAGGGATCGATCTTCTCGCTCAATGTACCCGGTAGGAATCCAAGGCGCTCACCGGCTTCCACCGCGGGCCGGGTGAGGATGATCCTCGAGACCTGTTTGGTCTGAAGCGCCCGCACGGCCTTGGCCATCGCCAGATACGTCTTGCCGGTGCCGGCGGGCCCGACGGCGAACACGATCGTGTTGGCGTCGATCGCGTCCACGTAGCGCTTCTGGTTCAGCGTCTTCGGCCGAATGGTCTTACCGCGCCGCGACAGAATGTCGAGGGTCAGCACCTCCGCGGGTGATTCGCCCTCGGTGCCGGTCAGCATCCCGACACTGTGGCGGACCACTTCCGGCGTGAGCGGTTGCCCGCTGGCCGCGATCGCGATGAGTTCAGAGATCACCCGCTCGGCCAACGCCACATCGGCGGGCTCACCGGACAGGGTGAGCACATTGCCGCGCGCGTGGATGTCGGCGGCCAACTGGCTTTCGAGTGCGCGCAGGTTTTCGTCAGCGGAACCGAGCAGGCCCACGACGAGGTCGGGCGGAACATTGATGCTGCTGCGGACCGGGGTGTCCGAATCAGCGTTCGTCTCGCTGGGCGTCACGTGGGGTTTTCTGCCTGCTTTCTGGGTTTAGCCTGGTCGGATCAGTACCGAGAACCCAGTTTACCGCCGCGTAGCGACCCGCCGGAAATGTTTAACCTGCGACAACGGCTGGGGCAGCCGAGCGTGGCCGCGGTGGACGGGTCCGCACATTCATCGGCCACCAGAACCATCGACCCAGGAGGGTGGCGATCGACGGTGTCATGAACGACCGTACGACCAGCGTGTCGAACAGCAGTCCGAGGCCGATCGTGGTGCCCATCTGGCCGATGACCAGCAAATCGCTGACGACCATCGAGCACATCGTCAGCGCGAACACCAGTCCCGCCGCAGTCACCACGCTGCCGGTGCCGCCCATGGCACGGATGATGCCCGTCTTCAGGCCGCCGGTGATCTCTTCCTTGAACCGCGACACCAGCAGCAGGTTGTAGTCGGAACCGACGGCCAACAGGATGATCACCGCCATCGCGAGCACCATCCAGTGCAACTGGATGCCGAGGATGTGCTGCCAGATGAGCACCGAGATCCCGAACGACGCTCCCAGGGACAGCACCACCGTGCCGACGATGACCAGCGCGGCGACGAGACTTCTGGTGAACAGCAGCATGATCAGGAAGATCAGACAGATCGACGCGATAGCCGCGATCAGCAGGTCGTAGAACGATCCGTCGGCCATGTCCTTGTAAGTCGCCGCCGTGCCGCCGAGCGAGATCCTCGCATCCTCCAGCGGTGTGCCCTTCACCGCCTCGATGGCCGCGACCTTGATCGGCTCGACACGCGAAAGCCCCTCCGGGGTAACCGGATCGCCACGGTGGGCGATGATCATCCGCACCGTCTTGCCGTCGGGTGAGAAGAAGCTCTTCATGCCGCGCTGGAAGTCCGGGTTGTCGAACACCTCGGGCGGCAGATAGAACGAGTCGTCGTTCTTGGCCTCGTCGAACGCCTTGCCCATGGAGGTGGAATTGGCGCTCAGCTCGTCCATTTGGTTGTAGAAGCCGGACATGGTGCTGTAGGTGGTGAGCATCATCGTCCGCATGCTCTCCATCGTCGCGATCATCGGACCGAACTGCGCCACCATCTGTGGCATCAGCGCATCGAGCTGATTCACGTCGACCACGATGTCGTCCATGCCGTCGGTCAGCTCACTGACCCCGTCGAGGGCGTCGAACAACGACCGGATGGAATGGCACAGCGGAATGTTGTAGCAGTGCGGCTCCCAGTAGAAGTAGTTCCGGACAGGCCGGAAGAAATCATCGAAATCGGCGATGTGATCGCGCAATTCGTGGATGGTGCCCTGCAGCTCGTTCATCTGGCCCACCATGTCGTGCGTGACCCCGACCAGCTGGGTCATCAGGCCGTACATGCGCTTCATGGTCTCGATGGTCTTGCCGATCTCGTCGGCCTGCGTCTTCATGTCGGCCATTCGGTCCTTCATGAGCTTCATGTTCTGCATCTGGCCTGCGCCCTGCATGCTCAGAATGAACGGAAGCGACGTGTGTGCGATCGGAGCGCCGTCGGGCCGGGTGATGGCCTGGACCCGGGCGATGCCGGGCACGCGGAACACGGCCTTGGCAACTTTGTCGAGGACGAGGAAGTCCGACGAGTTGCGAAGATCGTGGTCGGCTTCGATCAGCAGCACCTCGGGATTCATCCGCGCCATCGAAAAGTGCCTGTTGGCCGCCTCGAAGCCGACATTCGCCGGGATGTCGCGGGGGATGAACTTTCCGTCGTCGTAGTTCGCCTGATAGCCGGGCAAAGCGGCCAGGCCGACGAGTGCCAGCGCCAGCGATGCCACCAGGATCGGGCCGGGCCACCGCACGATCGAGGTGCCGATCCGCCGCCAGAACCGGATGCGCATCGCGCGTTTGGGCTCGAAGAGACCGAAGCGGCTGCCAATGGTGATGATCGCCGGACCCAGGGTGAGCGCGACCGCGACACCGGCGATGATGCCGACGGCACACGGGACTCCCAGCGTCTGGAAGTACGGCATCCGGGTGAAGGTCAGACAGTATGTGGCGCCGGCGATCGTCAGGCCGGAGCCGAGCACGACGTGGGCCGTGCCGTGGAACATCTCGTAGTAGGCCTCTTCGGGGGTCGCGCCCGTGGTGCGCGCCTCCTGATAACGCCCGATGAGGAAGATGGCGTAGTCGGTGCCTGCCGCGATCGTCAGCGACACCAGCATGTTCACCGCGAACGTCGACATTCCGATGATCTCGTGGTGGCCGAGGAAGGCGACGATCCCGCGCGCCGCCGTCAACTGCACGCCGACCATGACGAGCAGCAGCAGCACCGTGACGACGGACCGGTAGAAGATCAGCAGCATCGTAATGATCACCAGGAACGTCACGATGGTGATCTTCAGGATCGTACGGTCACCCGCATGGTTCATATCGGCCTGCAGCGCCGCCGGACCGGTGACATAGACCTTCACACCGGGCGGCGGAGTCGATCCGTCGACGATTGCGCGGACCGCTTCGACCGATTCGTTCGACAACGTCTCGCCCATGTTTCCGGCGAGGTTGAGCTGCACGTAGGCGGCTTTGCCGTCGTTGCTCTTGGCCCCCGACTCGGTGAGCGGATCACCCCAGAAGTCCTGTACGTGCTGAACGTGTTCGGAGTCTGCCCTCAGGTTGGCGACCAACCCCTTGTAGTAGTCGAGCGCCTCCTGTCCGAGCTGCTCGTCGCCCTCGACCACCAACATCGCGACGCTGTCGGAGTCGGACTCTCCGAACAACTCGCCCATGTTCCTCATGGCCTGCATCGACGGGGCGTCGCGCGGGCTCATGGACACCGTGTGCGCCTTGCCGACCTCTTCCAGCTGAGGCACCGTGGTGTTCAACAGGAACAACAACGCGAGCCAGCCCAAAACGATCGGAATCGACATCCGCCGAATCCATGTGGCGACCGCCGACGGCTGCCGTCGAGTGCTGACCACTTGACTCATGCGGATTTCACAACGCAGTAGATGTACGCGCTGACCTGGTTGACGGTGCGTTCGTCCTTGATCTCGCCGTCGGAGGTGATGCGACAACCGATGAAGTCGCTGTCGCCCTGCGCCACGATGTTTCCCATCACCGACGGTGCGTTCGAGATGATCTCGTGTGACCACGGCAGCATCGCATCGTTCACCTGATTGGTTTCACCCTCGTCGTCGATGTAGTTGATGTCGGCGGTGGCGCCCGGCGGACCCCACACCTCGTACACGAGGCTCTTCGGGTCCGTCTTCGTCGAGTTGTCGGACATGCTGCCGGCGTAGGTCGGGAGCTGATGGGAACCGAAGACGTCCCGAATGCGCAGGACAGCGAATCCCGCGACCGCGAGTACGAACACCATCACGAGCGGTATCCACGCACGTCTCAGAACACGGATGATCGCTGCGTCCCTCCGCCTCGGGAATTAGTAAGGTGAGGCTAACAAACCTTACCGAGTGGCAGCGAGCCACCTCTCACAGCGGCTTCTCAGCGCATCACTGCCAGCGTCCGGTCAGCGCGCCGAGCGCACCGAGTGCGACGGCCGCCGCCGTCGACGTCCGCAACACGGTCGGGCCCATGCGCACCGTGTGCGCACCCGCTTCGGCCAACGAAGCGATTTCGTCGTCGGCGATGCCACCTTCGGGCCCGATCACCAGAATCAGCGAATCGGCTTCCGCCACAGGCAATTCGGACAATCTCTCGGTAGCAGATTCATGCAGTGTCAGCACCGTGGCGCCCGCCGCGACGGCTTCGCGAATGTCGGCGATCAGACCAGCGGTCGACACCACGCCGGACACCGTCGGGATGTACGGCCTGCGAGATTGGCGTGCCGCTGCCCGAGCCACCGCGCGCCACCGGCGCAGACCTTTGTCGGCTTTGGCACCGTCCCAGCGCGCCACGCAGCGCCCGGCCTGCCATGCCACGAATGCGTCGGCGCCCGCCTCGGTCGCCAGCTCGACCGCCAGCTCGGAGCGGTCGGACTTGGGCAGCGCCTGCACGACGGTCACGGCGGGCTTCACCGGCTCGACGGTCCAGCGCCGAAGAACGCGCGCGCTCAGGCGGGCCTTGCCGACCTCCTCCACCACGCAGTGCGCCAAACCGCCCACGCCGTCGCCGAGATCGACCTTCTCCCCCACCCTGATCCTGCGCACATTGGCGGCGTGAAACCCCTCGTCGCCGTCGACGATGGCATGGTCACCGGGTGCGTCCGGCAGCATGTCGACGTAGAACAGCGCCTGGGTCATCCGGGACGATCAGCGACCGGTGAAGGTCTCGCGCAGCCTGCTGAACAGCCCGCCACTGGAGCTGTTGGTCTGGGTCGACCGCACCTCGGCGGTGTCGCGGGTGCGATGTTCCTTCAGCTTTCGAAGCAGCTCGATGTCCTCGTGGTCGAGCCTGGACGGCACGATCACGTCGATGTGCGCATGTAGGTCGCCGCGCACACCCGAGCGGAGATGGGGCATGCCGTGTCCGCGCAGTGTGGTCACCGAGCCGGGCTGGGTGCCTGCGGCGATGGTGATCTCGGTCGGCCCGTCGAGAATCGCGTCGACCGCGACGGTGGTGCCGAGCGCCGCATCGACCATCGGCACCGAAACAGTGCAGTGCAGATCGTCACCGTCGCGAAGGAAGACGTCGTGTTGCTGCTCATGGACCTCCACGTAGAGGTCGCCTGCCGGCCCGCCGCCCGGGCCGACCTCGCCCTGGGCCGCCAACCGCACCCGCATGCCGTCACCGACGCCTGCCGGGATCTTCACGCTGATCTCGCGTCGCGCGCGGACCCTGCCGTCGCCGCCGCAGCGGCCGCACGGGTCGAGGATGACCTCACCGATGCCGCCGCAGACCGGGCACGGACGCGACGTCATCACCTGGCCGAGCAGCGACCGCTGCACGGTCTGGATCTCGCCCTGCCCGCCGCACGTGTCACAGGTGCTCGGCGAGGAGTTGCCGTGGGTGCCCTTGCCCTGACAGAGGTCGCACAGCACCGCGGTGTCGACCGTCACCTGTTTGGTGACGCCAGTCGCACACTCCTCCAGCGTCAGACGCATCCGCAGCAGTGAGTCGGCTCCCGGCCGGACCCGGCCGACCGGCCCGCGGGACGTCGTCCCGCCGCCGAAGAACGCCTCGAACACGTCGCCGAGACCGCCGAAGCCGCTGAAACCGTTGCCCGCCGCGCTTCCCGACTCGAGCGGATCTCCGCCGAGGTCGACGACGCGGCGCTTCTCCGGGTCGCTGAGCACCTCGTAGGCGGCGCTGATCTCCTGGAAGCGCGCCTGAGCCTCCTGGTCGGGGTTGACGTCCGGATGCAGTTCACGGGCCAGCCTGCGATAAGCGCGCTTGATCTCCGAATCACTCGCGCCCTTGCTCACCCCGAGCAGGCCGTAATAGTCGCGTGCCACTGCTTGCCTTTCCTACCGCTCGAGCGGTTGTCCTTTTGCTCTTCGCGTGCGCGTGTTACCGGTTGCCCAGAACTTCGCCGATGTACATAGCAACCGCAGCGACATTAGCGATAGTTCCCGGATAGTCCATCCGCGTGGGCCCCAGCACACCCATGCCGCCGTAGACCTTTCCCATACTGCCGTAGGTCGTGGTGACCACCGAAGTGCCCGCCATCTCCTCGGCTTCGGTCTCGTGGCCGATGCGCACGGTCACCTTGCCCGCCTCCTGCTGAGCGGCCAGCAACCGCAGCACCACGACCTGCTCTTCGAGCGCCTCGAGCACCGAGCGCAGCGATCCGCCGAAGTCGGCGGTGTTACGGGTCAGGTTGGCGGTGCCCCCGAGCAGCAGCCGCTCCTCGGAGTGTTCGACGAGCGACTCGAGCAGCACGGTCGCCGACCGGCCGATGGCGTCGTCGAGGCCGCCGCTGCCGTTCATGTGCGCAGCCAGATCCGACACCGCCACCGATGCCGCGGCCAGCCGCTTGCCTTCGAGCGCCTGGCCGAGCATCTCGCGCAGCTGGGACACCTCGTGCTCGTCGATGGTGTCGCCCAGCTCGACGATGCGCTGGTCCACCCGACCGGAGTCGGTGATGACGACCAACAACAGCCGCGCCGGCGTGAGCGCAACGACCTCGAGGTGGCGCACGGTGGAGGCCGACAGCGTCGGATACTGCACGATCGCGACCTGCCGGGTCAGCTGAGCCAGCAATCGCACCGCGCGGCGCAGCACGTCGTCGAGGTCGACTCCGGTCTCGAGGAATTTCAGGATCGCCGACCGCTCGGAGTTGGACAGCGGCTTGATGTCCTCGATCCGGTCGACGAACTCGCGGTAGCCCTTCTCGGTCGGCACCCGGCCCGAGCTGGTGTGCGGCTGAGTGATGTAACCCTCCGCCTCGAGCACCGCCATGTCATTACGCACGGTCGCGCTGGATACGCCCAGGTTGTGCCGCTCGACGAGGGTCTTGCTGCCGATCGGCTCCTTGGTAGCGACAAAATCGGCGACGATCGCGCGCAACACCTCGAACCGACGGTCGTCGGCACTTCCCATGGTGTTCACCCGCCCTTCGCAGAATTCGCATCCATTTTACGGTCACCAGCAGTGGTTACGTGTCCCAGCCGCGCTCTGCGGGCCTCGGCGAGCCTGTTCGCCTGGCGGATCGGCCGGTTACGGCTAATCTCAGTCAGGGGTGAAGCCGTCGGGGGCGAGTCGAAGGATTTCGGGGTGATCTTCAAAGGCGTACTCGATGGCAAGCCGTATCCGCAGCACGGCCTGACGCATCGACAGTGGTCACAGATTCCGCCTCGGCAGATCCGCCTCGACGAACTGGTGACGACGACGACCGTGCTGCAGTTGGACCGACTGCTCTCCGAGGATTCGACGTTCTACGGCGACCTGTTCCCGCACGCTGTCCGATGGCGCGGCGTGATGTACCTGGAGGACGGCCTGCACCGCGCCGTTCGGGCCGCACTGCGGAACAGGACCATCCTGCACGCCAGAGTCTTCGACATGGACGTGCCGGCCGCCCAGCAGATCTGACGCCGACGACCATCGCGGACATGAGCAGTTCGACATCCATCGACCCGCAGCCCCGGTTGGTGTCGTGGTTCCTGCGGCCGCAACCCCCGCCGCTGTGGGTCGGCGTCGTCCTGGCGGCATGCCTGATCAGCTTCGAGACGGTGTTGGTCAAGGCGCTCGAACAGTGGTCGCCCGGCCACGCGTTCGGCGCGGTTTTTCTTCTCGGCGTTCTGGTCATCTCGGCGAGTTGGGGTTTCGGGCTCGCGCTGACCACAACGCTGGTGAGCGCGGCCGTCTACATGTCATTCCACATCGGCGACGACGGTTTCCAGCCGTTCGAGCGCGAGGACTGGACGGCGATCATGATCTTCCTGCCGATCGCCCTGCTCGCCAATCTGCTTGTGGGCCAGGCGAGGCTGCGTGCCGCCGAAGCCGACGAACGGCGACGTGAGGCCGAGCGGAGCAGAGAAGACCTGCGGGTCCTCGCCGAGCAGCAGGCCGCACTTCGACGGGTCGCGACGCTGGTGGCGCAGGCACGCAGCCCGTCCGAGGTGTTCACCGCGGTCGCCGACGAACTCGCGCGGCTGTTGGGGCTGCAGCACTCAGCGCTGATCCGCTTCGAGCCGGACGGCTCCTCGCTGCTGATCGCGTACTACGACGAGCCGCCCACGACCAGGCGGCTCGGCGCGCGCAACCCGCCCGGCCACGGCGGCGTGGCCGGGCAGG
>JAEZKH010000250.1 GCA_023415515.1 Actinomycetes bacterium | reverse complement strand
GCTCAGGACGACGCGGCTCAGGACGGCGAGTCGCACGACGACGAGTCCAAGCCGGACGACGAGTCGCGGGACGACGAGTCCACGCGGGACGACGAGTCGGAGCAGGACGACGAGTCGAAGCAGGCTGAGGAGGCCAAGCAGGGCGGCTGAGCAACCACGGCTGGTTATGCCGGGCCGCGTGGGACGCCGGCGCTGACGGGTACTAAACTAGAACACGTTTCAGTTCGCCCCCCTCGCGCCCAAGGAGCTGGCATGCATACGGCCATCTGCGACGACCTCAACATCGAGTTCCCGATTTTCGCTTTCACGCATTGCCGTGATGTGGTGGTCGCGGTCAGCAAGGCCGGGGGTTTCGGCGTGCTGGGTGCCGTCGGCTTCACCCCGGAGCAGTTGGAGATCGAGCTCAACTGGATCGACGAGAACATCGGTGACCATCCCTACGGCGTGGACATCGTCATCCCCAACAAGTACGAGGGCATGGACGCCGCCGACCTGGAGCCCGAGGTGCTCAAGAAGCAACTCAATGCGCTCGTGCCCGAGGAGCATCTCGAGTTCGCCCGCAAGATCCTCGCCGATCACGGCGTGCCGGTCGAGCACAGCGACGACGACGCGCTACAGCTTCTCGGCTGGACGGAAGCGACCGCGACCCCCCAGGTGGAGGTCGCGCTCAGGCATCCCAAGGTGACGTTGATCGCCAACGCGCTCGGCACGCCGCCTGCGGACATGATCGCCCACATCCACGCCGAGGGGCGAAAGGTGGCCGCGCTGTGTGGATCGCCTTCGCAGGCACGCAAGCACGCCGATGCGGGCGTCGACATCATCATCGCCCAGGGCGGCGAGGCGGGTGGTCACTGCGGTGAGATCGGCTCGATCGTGCTGTGGCCCCAGGTCGTCAAGGAGGTGGCGCCGGTGCCGGTGCTGGCCGCAGGCGGCATCGGCAGCGGTCAGCAGATCGCCGCGGCGCTGGCGCTGGGCGCGCAAGGCGCATGGACCGGTTCGCAGTGGGTGATGGTCGAGGAGTCCGAGCACACCCCCGTGCAACATGCCGCATACGTCAAGGCGTCGAGCCGCGACACAGTCCGCAGCCGGTCGTTCACCGGCAAGCCGGCCCGCATGCTGCGCAACGACTGGACCGAGGCCTGGGAGAACCCGGACAACCCGCAGCCGCTCGGAATGCCGTTGCAGTACATGGTGTCTGGAATGGCCGTGGCCGCCACGCACAAGTACCCGAACGAAAGCGTCGACGTTGCGTTCAACCCCGTCGGCCAGGTCGTCGGTCAGCTGAACAAGGTGGAGAAGTCGGCGGTCGTCATTCAGCGCTGGGTTCAGGAGTACCTCGAGGCGACGAATCGACTCGACGAACTCAACGAGGCCGCTTCGGTCTGAGCTACGGCGCGGGCGGCGCGTCGGAAGGCGGCGCCTGCTCGGGTGCCGGTCCCGGCAACACAGGGCCCGGCGGCGGGCCGTCGGGGGCCGGTGCGTCCGGAGCGGGAGCGACCGCTTCGGCCACCGGGGTGCCCGGTGGGGCCTGTGGAGCGGTCGGCATGCCGTTGGCAGGCATCGCGTTGGCATCGAGCGGACGCTGCGTCAACAGCAGCAGCGCATCGCGCCCGCTGATGTCCTGGGTCTGAACCGCGTGCCAGAGGTCCCGCAGATAGGACGTACCACGGCCCTCAGGCGGGTCGACCGGGACTGCGGACGTGCCGGGCGGCAAGTTCTCCGGGCTGGACAGGTGCGGCACCTCGGCCGGAGGCGGTGCAGGCAGCGCGGGGTCGCCCGCGGCGGCCTGCGTGGTGATCGACTGCTCTGGCCCTGGCAGCAGCGGGGCCGGGGGCCCTGGCGCAACGGGGTCGGCGTGGGCGGATGGCGCCGCGATCAGGAGCGCCGCGAAGGCTCCGAGCGCGCCGCCTGTCACAGACAGCGCCTTGGCCGTGTCGGATGGGCTCACCACTTCCCCCTCTGCGTGTCGGCGGTGCTAAAGGCGTCTTCGATCTTGGTACTCCGATTGTTACACCTGTGCAATGTGTGACCAAGGGGTCAAAGGGCGAATGCGGACCGGAACACGTTTCACTCGGCAGTTTCGGCGACTTTTCCTGATCCACCTTCACCCGGTCCCAACTGTGGTGTAGCAATGCCATACGGGCACTAGACAACGTCGTACGAGGAGTCCCTCTATGCCATCTCCGAACCTTCCACCCGGGTTCGACTTCACCGACCCGGACCTGTACGCCGAGCGGTTGCCCGTCGACGAACTCGCCCACATGCGGAAGGTGGCGCCCATCTGGTGGCAGAAGCAGACGAAGGGGAACAAGGCCTTCGGCGACGACGGCTATTGGGTGGTGACCAAGCACCGCGACGTCAAGGAGGTCTCCCGGCGAAGCGACGTGTTCTCGTCCAATCGGAAGACGGCCCTGCCGCGGTATCGCGACGAGGCCGATCCGGCGTCGCTGGAAGGCGGCAAGGTCGTTCTCCTCAACCAGGACGCGCCCCACCACACCCACCTTCGCAAGATCATCTCGCGGGCGTTCACCCCGCGTGCGATCGAATCTCTGCGCGACGAACTTCGGCAGCGGGCCCACAACATCGTCAAAGAGGCCGCCGCCGCGGGCTCCGGCGATTTCGTCGAGCAGGTGTCGTGCGAGCTTCCGTTGCAGGCGATCGCCGGTCTGATGGGGGTTCCGCAGGAGGATCGCAAGAAGCTGTTCCACTGGTCGAACCAGATGGTGGGTGACCAGGATCCGGAGTACACGAGAAACGATCCGACGGCCGCGTCGGTCGAACTGATCATGTACGGCATGCAGATGGCCGCCGAGCGCGGCAAGAACCCCGGTGACGACCTCGTCACCAAGCTGGTGCAGGCCGACGTCGAAGGGCACAAGCTCACCGACGACGAGTTCGGCTTCTTCGTCATCCTCCTGGCGGTGGCCGGTAACGAGACCACCCGCAACTCGATCACTCAGGGAATGATGGCGTTCACCGAATTCCCCGACCAATGGGAACTTTTCAAGCGTGAACGCCCAGCCACCGCGGCCGACGAAATCGTTCGCTGGGCAACTCCGGTGACATCGTTCCAGCGCACCGCACTCGAGGACACCGAACTCGGCGGTGTGGAGATCAAGAAGGATCAGCGGGTGGTGATCTTCTACCGCTCGGCGAACTTCGACGAGGACGTCTTCGACGATCCCTACACCTTCAACGTCCTCCGCGATCCGAACCCGCACGTCGGGTTCGGCGGAACCGGGGCGCACTATTGCATCGGCGCCAACCTGGCCAGGATGACCATCGATCTGATCTTCAACGCGATCGCCGACGAAATGCCGAATCTGACACCGCTTTCCGCGCCCGAGCGGCTCCGGTCGGGGTGGCTCAACGGCATCAAGCACTGGCGGGTCGACTACACGGGCACGTCCGCTATCGCGACGTAGTCGCGGGATAGTCGATGATCGAGCGCCAATAGGTTTCGGGGATCTCCTGCCCCGACTTCAGCACGATGGCCAACCCGGCCGCCATCGCGATGCCGAGCAGTCCGAGCCACAGGCCGGCGACTGCGATGACCGCCCACAGGACGACGGTGAGGGTGGGCCACGGCGAGACCACCACCAGCACGGGGGCGAAGAAGAACCCGGCGCCGATGTACCACGCCGACCCGGCGCGGTCGCACGTCAGCACGAATCGCAGCCAGCCGGGGATCGGCGGCGGTGGATGGTGCGCTTCTGCCATGGCGGTTCTCCCCTTGACGACCACCTCTGACGGTGCCCGCCACCGGGAGTGGGCGCAATTACCTGCGAGGTAAGTCGCTACTGGTATGACCACTTGACCTCTGGCCACTACTCGGCCATCCTGAACGCATGGCCCTGCAACCGGTGAACCGACGTTCGGTTCCGGAGGAAGTCTTCGAACAGATCCTGTCCGACGTGCTCAGCGGTGAAATGCAGCCGGGCGAGACGCTGCCGAGCGAACGTCGCCTCGCCGAGGTCCTCGGCGTCTCACGCCCCGCTGTCCGTGAAGCACTCAAGCGGGTGTCGGCCGCGGGCCTCGTGGAAGTGCGCCAGGGCGATGCGACCACCGTCCGGGACTTCCGCAGGCATGCCGGGCTCGACCTGCTCCCCCGGTTGCTGCTGCGCACAGGCGAACTCGATTTGTCCGTCGTGCGCAGCATCCTCGAAACCAGGCTGCACAACGGACCGAAAGTCGCTGAACTGGCGGCGGCACGCCGCAGTCCTGAGCTAGCCGCACTGCTCGACGCGGCGATCGCCCGCCTGACCGCCGAAACCGACCCCGTGGCACGACAACGCCATGCCCTGACGTTCTGGGACCACGTCGTCGACGGCGCCGATTCGATCGTGTTCCGGCTGATGTTCAACACGCTGCGCGCCACATACGAACCCGCGTTGTCGGCGCTGGCCGCGGTGATGGCTGCCGAGGTCGACCGCCCCGACGCCTATCGCGCAGTTGCCGCCGCGATTGCCGCGGGCGAGCCCACGGCGGCCAGACAAGCCGCAGACGAGCTTCTCGAACCCGCCACCGCGGCGATGCTCGCCGTCATCAACGACCTGGAGGACCAGACATGACGACCTCGACCGAACGCCCGGCCCGCAAGGGCTTCACGCTGCGCGACGCCCGGCGGGAGTTTCTCTGTCACCCGTCCCCGTGGATGATCGGTGTCGTACTGGTCGGCGCCTCGACGGCGCGGATCCTCGTCGGCGACTGGCGGGTGACCGACGCCCTGGTCCCTCTGGTGATGCTCGCGGTGTTCCCGTTCTTCGAATGGATCGTTCACGTGTTCGTATTGCATTGGCGGCCAAGGACGTTCGCAGGTCTGACGATCGATCCCCTGCTGGCGCGGGAACACCGGCGCCACCACCTCGATCCGCGCGACGTTCCGGTGATCTTCATTCCGTGGCGAGCGCTGATCTGGGTGATCGCGCTCGCGATCGGTATCGGACTGCTGGCCTTTCCGCGATTGGGAATGGGGCTGACATTCCTCACGCTCGTCGGCGCTTTCGGCCTCGCTTACGAATGGTGCCACTACCTGATCCACAGCGACTACAAGCCGAAGACGCGGTTCTACCGCGCGATCTGGCGCAACCACCGCCAGCACCACTTCAAGAACGAGCACTACTGGTTCACCGTCACCAGCTCCGGTACGGCCGACCGCGTTCTGGGCACCTGTCCCGACCCGACATCGGTCGAAACGTCGCCGACCGCGAAGAATCTGCACGCCATCGAGACCTAACCGACTGAGGTTCGCTCCGTGCGGCGCCTGCCCGCTGCCGAAATGCCCGGAACGCCCGAAATGGCATAGCCGAGAACGAGGACGAACACGGCCAGCAAGCCGATATTGGTGGCCACGACAACCGCCCCGACCGTATCCGGGTCCAGGAAGTAGTAGGGGGCGCGCCGCCCCGCCCGATTCAGCAGGAGCAGCGCGAGAAGGAGGTAGGCGGCCGGGTACATCAGCCATAGCAGCGGTTGCCACCAACGCATCCGATGCTGCCCGGCGCGGATCAGCAGCCAGTCGACGGTGACGAGCACCGGCACCACGATGTGCAACAGGATGTTGGCCGGCGTGTAACCCATGCTGTAGTCGGTCAGCAGCAGGTTCCAGATGATCCCCGCCATCACCACGTACAGCACGACGGCGCCACGAACGCCGCCGCGGTCACCTACCCGCGCGGAGAACAGAGCCCATGAATAGTAGGCTGCGGCAAGCACATTGGCCTGATACGTGAAGGTGATCAGCCGCCACGCAACTCCGGAACGCGAAGAGGCCTCGACGATGATCAGCGCGGTCGCGACCGCGGCGACGATCAAGACGCGTAACAGCACCCGCACATGGTCATTATCCGGGCGGCGGCGGAGCAGGCGCGTCCGCGGGTGGCGGCGCCAGAAGCGGATCCTGCGGTGGAGGTGCCACATCGACCGGCGGCTGGGCAGGTTCGTCGGGCTTGCCGATGTCAGAGAGCCGGTCGCGGATCCGTCCCAGGAATCCACCGCTGCGCTCCGGGACCGGGGTCACCTCCGCGGGCACCAGGCCGGGCGCCGGGTCGGTGACGCCGGGGGGAAGCGGCACGCCGTTGGGGGCGGGCGGAGCCTCTGGCACGCTGCCGTCCACCGGGATGAGCGCAGGCGCCTCCGGCGGCAGCGGCTCCGATATCGGCGTGGGCTCGACGTCGTAGACCGGTGGTGGCGGAGGCTCGGCGGGAGGCGGCGCTGCGGGCAGCGCGGCCTCGACGGTGGGAGCCGGGGCGGCTGGAGCCGATTGGCCCGCCTTCACCGCGGCCGGCTGTGCGGATGCGGTTGCCGCAGAAGGCTGCTCGGCCGGCTCGTGGCTCTCGTTGCCGGTCAGCTGCAATCCGATCGCCAACGATCCCGAAACCACGAATGTCACCACGCCGACGCCGAGCATCGCACCGGCAGCGCCGATGCGCGGAAACAGCGGGGACTTTGCAGAAGAGGTCTGGACACGGCCCGAGTGACCGGATTCGGATCCGAACACATCCGGCCCGTGCGTCGACGCGATGGCCGCGCCACGAGCGAGCGCCAACTGAGCCTCGGCAGGCACGAACACCGGCACGGCGAGCACGTCCTCCAGGTGCGGAGTGATGGCCTCGAGGTCGCTGCCCGAACCGACCAGCACCAGCGCCTCGGGTCGCCACTCGGCCTGCGCGAAGATCGAGCTCAGCCAACGAGCGAGGTCCTCGTCGGTGGTCACGGCGTGGTTGACGGCTGTCTGCACGGCACCGTCGGTGGTGTCGACCACCAGCACGACGACCGCATCCGGCTCGATGACGCATACCGCGGTGATGTCGAAGCCGATGACCTCGGCGATTCCGCGGGCCAGCGCTTCGGTCGCCTCAGGCAGCCGAACCGCGACGACGTTGTCGAATCCCGATTCCGAAAGCGACTCGAGGAGCAGCGAGGCCTCGGTGTCGGCGTCCTCGCTCCAGGTGACGCCGATCGAATGCAGACGGTGGCCACGCGCCGCGGCGATCGCCTCGGTGCGCATGACGGCGGCTGCCGCCTTCTCCGAGGTGTTGACGGCGCTGGCAAGGCCGCGGTCGTGAACCGCGAACTCGTCCTTGTCCATGGTGGCGCCGTCGGCTTCTTGGCCTTCGACGAGGACGAGCCCAACAGTGGTCGGCGTCATGGACAGTCCGAGGACCGCGTCCATCCGCACCCCCTCTGGACATCTAGTTCGGGCGTGGTCTGGGTCACCCATCGCCGGTGAGACTACCGAAAACTCGTCGGGTCACCGTCCTCAGGCGGCCACGGTCAGCCACTTCGCGATGCCGAGCAAACGAGCTACTCGGACGAACCGCGGTACAAGATCGGACAGCAAACTCGAAAAAGTTGCTGAATTATTTTTCACCCGGCCAGGATGTCGGCGAGCATCGACGGTTCGACATTGCCCCCGGACAGGATGACCACAGTCCGGCCCGGCGGTGTCACGCCCTTCCGATAGGCCGCAAGCGCGACCGCCCCACTCGGCTCGCTGACGAGGCGGGCGCGCACCGCCAATTCTCGGACCGCCGAGCGAATCTCGTCCTCCGACACCGTGATCATGTCGTCGAGCACTCGTTGTAGATGCGCGAAGGTCAACGCGGAGGGCTGTGACCGCAGGCCGTCTGCGATGGTGCGGTTGCGGCGTTCGATCGGCCAGTTCACCCGCTCACCCCGGCGCAGACC
>JAEZKH010000244.1 GCA_023415515.1 Actinomycetes bacterium | reverse complement strand
CAACGGGTCAGACGACGGGGCAGTCGACCGGGCAGACAACGGGCGAGACGACGGGGCAGTCGACCGGGCAGACAACGGGTCAGTCCACGGGTCAGACGACGGGTCAGTCGACCGGGCAGACGACGGGTCAGTCGACCGGGCAGACGACCGGTCAGACGACGGGGCAGACCACGGGTCAGTCGACCGGCGCCTCAACCGGCGGAGTCTGCTTCCCCAGTGAGGGCAACGGGGCGATTCCCTGCTGAAACTAGGGCCCGCGGTAGCCCGGCGGATTGGGCGTGTCGACCCACAGGTCGACACCGAGTTCGGAGCCGGGCACGCAGTCGTACACCGACAGGTCGGTGACACCGGACTCCAGCAGCACGTCCTCGCACAGCAGCGCATTGCCGGTGTACTCGCGCGACGGCTTGTTCAGCACGGCGTACGCGGCGTCGGCGTACACGTCGGGCTTGCGCGAGCGGGCCATCGCCTCGTCGCCGCCGAGCAGGTTCTGCACCGCAGCCGTCGCCACCATGGTGCGCGGCCACAGCGTGTTCGACGCGATGCCGTCGTCGCGTAATTCCTCCGCCAATGCCAGGGCGCACAACGACATTCCGTACTTCGCCATCATGTATGCGGTCGGTTTCAGCCACTTCGGCTCGAGTCGGACCGGGGGCGACAGCGTGAGGATGTGCGGATTGTCCCTCCCGACCATGTGGGGGATGCAGGCCTGGCTGACGGCGTAGGTGCCGCGCACCTGGATCCCGTTCATCAGATCGAACCGCTTCAGCGGCACCTCGGTGACCGAGCCGAGGTTGATCGCCGACGCGTTGTTCACGCAGATGTCGATGCCGCCGAACTGTTCGACCGTCTTGGCCACCGCGGACGCCACCGAGTCGCCGTCGCGGATGTCGCCGACGATCGGCAGTGCCTGCCCGCCGGCCTCCTCGAGTTCCTTGGCTGCGGTGTACACGGTGCCGGGCAGCTTCGGGTGCGGTTCGGCGGTCTTGGCTATCAGCGCGATGTTGGCGCCGTCGGCCGCGGCTTTCTTCGCGATGGCCAGGCCGATGCCTCGACTGGCGCCCGAGATGAACATTGTCTTGCCGGCAAGCGATGTCTCAGCCATGGGCTCACCCTAAAACCCTTCGCGAAACGACATTCCAGTACGCCCGGACTCGACATTTGTGCACCGGAATGTCGTTTCGCGGGAACCATCGCCGGGATTCAGGTCGCGCGGATGTCGGCGGTCACGGCGGCCGTGAGCCGAATCAGGTCCTGCGGGTGCACCGCGACGTCCCAGCCGCGCTTGCCCGCGCTGCACAGCACCCGATCCCACCGCAGGGCCGAGCTGTCGACGACGGTCGGCAGCCGCTTGCGCTGGCCGAACGGCGATATGCCGCCGATCACGTAACCGGTGGACCGCTCCGCGGCCGCCCGCTCCGCCATGGTCGCCTTGGCCACTCCCAGCGCGGCGGCCGCGGCCTTCAGCGACAGCTGGAAGCCCACCGGCAACACCGCGACCGCAAGGCCCTTCGGCACAGCGATCACCAATGTCTTGAAGATCTGCTCGGGTTGGACACCGCCGACGCCGGCAAGCTCGTTGACGGCTTCGTCACCGAAGGATTCGACGAGCGGGTCGTGATGGTATCGCAGCACCTCGTGGGGGATTTCGGCGGCCAGAAGGGCGGTTATCGCAGGGGTCGCAGCACGGGCCACGGGGCCAAGCCTAGAACCGCCGCGGATGTCGCCGGTGGCAGTGACCAAGGGAACAACGGCGGCCGTGGCCGCTGTTGATGGGAGCGGAGTAGGTCACAGCCCGGCCTGCGACGGAAAAGATGTCGACCTCAACCTCTAGGATCAAGGGGGTACCTCGGTGCCAACAATGGCCATAGACGGCCCAGTGCGTCAGGTTCATCTACTCGACGTGATTGGTGGCGCCTCGACGGAAGGGACGGTGTTGCCCAGGATGACCGACACCGACGGGTCGGCACCGGTCAGGGCCGAAGAGAGCGACGCCGAGCTGACCGCGCGATTCGAGCGCGACGCCATTCCGCTGCTCGACCAGCTCTACGGCGGCGCGCTGCGCATGACGCGCAATCCCGCCGACGCCGAGGATCTGCTGCAGGAGACGATGGTCAAGGCATACGCCGGCTTCCGCTCCTTCCGCGAAGGCACCAACCTCAAGGCCTGGCTGTACCGCATCCTGACCAACACCTACATCAACAGCTACCGCAAGAAGCAGCGGCAGCCCGCGGAGTATCCGACCGAGGAGATCACCGACTGGCAGCTGGCATCCAATGCCGAGCATTCCTCGACCGGGCTGCGTTCGGCTGAGGTGGAGGCGCTGGAGGCGCTGCCGGACAGCGAGATCAAGGAAGCGCTCCAGGCGCTCCCCGAGGAGTTCCGGATGGCGGTGTACTACGCAGACGTCGAAGGCTTCCCTTACAAGGAGATCGCCGAGATCATGGACACGCCGATCGGAACGGTGATGTCCCGGCTGCACCGCGGCAGGCGTCAGCTGCGCGAGTTGCTGGCCGATGTGGCCAAGGATCGTGGTTTCATTCGGGGACAGCTCGACACCGCTGAGGAGGTGTCGTCATGACCGACCGTGACGACCAGCGCTGGACGCCGCCCATCGGCCCGATAGACCCGGAGCACCCCGAGTGCGCTGCGGTGATCGCCGAAGTATGGACGCTGCTCGACGGCGAATGCACGCCCGAGAGCCGCGACAAGCTCAAGCATCACCTCGAGGAGTGCCCCGCGTGCCTACGTCATTACGGCGTCGAGGAGCGGGTCAAGAAGCTGATCGCCAGCAAGTGCGGCGGCGAGAAGGCCCCGCAGAGCCTTCGTGAGCGGCTGCGCATCGAGATCAGCCGCACCACGATCATCCGCGGTTAGCGCACCGACTTCGAACCGGCGTTGGGTCGCTTGCCGTGGTTGGCCTTCGAGTGCTTACGGTCACGCTTCTTGCGGCCACGCTTGGCCATGGTGCTACCTCCATGTGATCAGGGGGATGTCGACGCCCGCGGCGTGCGGGAGCTTTGATCAAGTGTCTCATGGGTGGCTGACAGCGTTGCGCCCCGTGCGGTTGTGGTTCGATAGAGCGGCAGGCAGCGCCGTAAGTGAATGAGGTGAAGATGGCCGAGGATGTTCGCGCCGAGATCGTGGCCAGTGTGCTCGAGGTCGTGGTGAACGAGGGCGATCAGATCGGTGAAGGCGACACGCTCGTGCTGCTGGAGTCGATGAAGATGGAGATTCCGGTGATCGCCGAAGTCGCGGGCACCATCAGCAAGGTCAGCGTCTCGGTCGGCGACGTCATCCAGGCCGGCGACCTCATCGCGGTGATCAGCTAGCGCGGCGCTGTCATAGGGCCCGATGTCCACTCTCGGTGATCTGCTCGCCGAGCACACGATGCTGCCCGGCAGCGCCGTCGACCATCTCCACGCCGTCGTCGGCGAGTGGCAGTTGCTGGCCGACCTGTCGTTCGCCGACTTCCTGATGTGGGTGCGGCGCGACGATGCAGCGCTGGTGTGTGTGGCGCAGTGCAGACCCAACACGGCACCCACGGTGCTGGTCACCGACGCCGTGGGCACCCTCGCCGACGCAGACCACCTTCCGCTGGTCACCGCGGCCTTCAAGTCGGGTGCGATCGGGCGGGAAAGCGTTGAGCGCCAGACTGATTCGGCGCTCGATGGTGGCTTGACCATAGAGGCCGTGCCGGTCCGCCACGACAACCGGGTGGTTGCGGTGCTGACCCACCAGACGGCGTTCGCGACCCGAAAGGCCAGCCCGCTGGAGCGGGCCTACCTCGAGTGTGCGGCCGACCTCCTCGAGATGTTGTCCGAGGGCACCTTCCCCAACATCGACGACCTGTCGATCTCACGCTCGAGCCCGCGCGTCGGCGACGGCCTCATCCGGCTCGACGTCGCGGGTGTGGTGGTGTTCGCCAGCCCCAACGCGCTTTCGGCCTACCACCGCATGGGGCTGACCGCCGAGCTGGAGGGGCAGAATCTCGTCGCGGTGACCCGACCGCTGATCTCGGACCCCTTCGAGGCCCAGGAGCTCGCCGACCACGTCAGGGACTCCGTCGTCGGCGGCTCCAGCATGCGGATGGAGGTCGACGCAGGGGGCGCCGCAGTGCTCATGCGCACGCTGCCGTTGGTGGTGCGCGGCGAAGCGGTCGGCGCCGCAGTGCTCATCCGCGACGTCACCGAGATCAAGCGTCGTGACCGCGCGCTGCTGTCCAAGGACGCCACCATCCGCGAGATCCACCACCGCGTGAAGAACAACCTGCAGACGGTCGCATCCCTGCTGCGGCTGCAGGCGCGGCGCACGAACAACGCCGAGGGGCGTGAGGCGTTGATCGAGTCGGTGCGGCGGGTGTCGTCGATCGCGATGGTGCACGACGCGCTCTCGATGTCGGTGGACGAGGAAGTCAACCTCGACGACGTGGTGGACCGGATCATGCCGATGATGAACGACGTCGCCACCGTTGACACTCCGATCCGCGTGACGCGGGTCGGCGAACTCGGCGTGCTCGATGCCGACCGGGCGACCGCCCTGGTCATGGTGATCACCGAGTTGGTGCAGAACGCCATCGAGCACGCCTTCGATGCCACCACCGCCACCGGCTGTGTGACCATCCGGGCGGAGCGGTCGGCGCGGTGGCTGGACGTCGTTGTGCACGACGACGGACGGGGCCTGCCCGAAGGATTCAGCCTCGAGAAGGCCGACCGGCTCGGCCTGCAGATCGTCCGCACCCTGGTGTCGGCGGAACTGGACGGCTCGCTGGGCATGCACGCGTCCCCCGACGGCGGAACCGACGTCGTGCTCCGGGTGCCCATAGGCAGACGGCCCCGGCTGGCGCAGTAGACGGCCGTTTCGTCAATTGCATGTATTTCGCAATTGCAGGACGAATTGCATTTCCACACAGTTACGGCC
>JAEZKH010000236.1 GCA_023415515.1 Actinomycetes bacterium | reverse complement strand
GTCCAGCACGGTGCCCTGCGTGGGTTCCACCCGCGCCACCTGAACGAGGATCTCGTTGATCCGTTCCTTGAACATCTTGGCGAAGTCGCCGGTGGCCTGCGACTGGATGCGGTCGCCGTAGTAGTTGGCCTGGAACGGATCCAGCGTCGTGTACGTCGTCATGAACGACTTCACGTAGCCGAGCACGTCGGCGTCGCGGACCTGCGTCCTGCGATCTGATTCGTGGGACACCAGCATCAGCGTGCTGGCGGTGATCGCCCCGGCGATCAGCACGCCCGCGATGCTCGCGACAAGCGGAAGTCCCCACCGCCGCGGCGGTTTCGGTGGCGGGGCGGTGTAGAGCTCGGGCTCCCCGGCGTCGATTCTGCGGCGCGGGCTCACTGCGGCGCCTGCTCTTGCATCAACGGCTTCTTCAGCACACTGAGGCTGGCCACCCGCCATTTGCCGTCACCGGACTTGTCGAAGTCCACCCGCACGGTGGCGGTGATGAAACGCAGGTCCTGAGGGTTGGTCCCGCGTTGGCCCTGCATCGCCAGCAGCATCGTGGCCCGCTTCTCATCGGCCGACAGCACCGCGCTGCTCACCGCCCAATACTCGTTGGTGGTGGCGCCGGCCTTCTCCACCGCCTCCTGCTGCGCGACCAGTTGCGACCGATAGCCCTCGGTGGCCAGCGACTGCGCCCTGTTGAAGTCGTCCTTCAGCGTGTCGGCGTTGTAGGTCAACAGCTGCTCGACGATCCGTGGTCCCTGGTCGGCGATCTCGGCGCGCGCCTGATTCACGGCCTGCTCCTGGCGGTACACCACGACATAGTTCAGCGCGACGAACGCGGCACACACGACGACAACGGCCGCGAGGATCCTCGCCGCGAGCTTGCGCATGTTCTTCGCGGGCCGCTCGACACGACGAACCTCGGTGCGCAGCAGGAGATCTGCGAACGTGCGATGCCGGGAATCCCACAGCGGCCACAACCAGCCGATGAACAGCGCGGCGGTGTCGAGCAGATGCGCGAAGTCGCGCACCATCAAGCGGACGAAGCCTGCCGTCTGCCCGTCGGCCCGACGCACCACCCGGATTCCGCACACCGCACGGCCGAGGCTCCATCCGGTCACGCCGGGCAACAGCCACCGATTGGCCAGGATCGCGAGCACGATGACGGCCGCCGCGACGATGTACACCCACCACAGCCAGCCCCGCTGCGGCGCGGTCAGCACGAGCGGAGCCACCACCGCGAGCAGGCCGGCCCCGAGCAGCACGTCCAGGCTCAGCGCGCCCGCGCGGGACTGCCACGACGCCAGCAGCTGCGACGCCGACGGCTCGTCGGCCGCCGGAGGCGCACTCGCGTCGAGAACGGCCGTCACGACGTGACCTGTTCCATCTTGTCGATCCGGTACCGGCCCTGATCGGGCGTCATCGTCACCCGCAGCCGGTAACCCGACTCCTGGTCTGCCACATCGGAGTTGGTGACCTTCACCCGAACGGCGACGAGCACCTGCACCGACCCGCCGGGGTCGTGGCGCTCCACCGCGGCGCGCATGTCGGACACCGCGACCTTGACGTTGGCGGCCTGATACGCCTCGACGAGGATTCCGCCGAACGTGGCGGCCTGAGCCCCGAACGCGCCGGTCGAGCACTCCATGATCTTCATCTGCGCCGCCGACATCGCGGCGGTGTCAGGGGCCTGCAGCGCGGTCACGCAGTCCTTGGCGGCCTGCAGCGCGGCCGCATCGTTGCGAGCCACTTCCTCGATGGCGCGGTTGTCGCGAATCAACAGCACTCCGCCGACCACGGCCGCGACGGTCAACGCGAGCAGGCCCGCGCAGATTCCGGCCACCCAGCCGCGGCCCAGCCGCGGCGGCCGACGGTCGACACCAGGTGCCGCTGCGGGTTCCTCGACGCCGACCGACTCCGCGGAGTCCGGAGTCGTCTGCTCGGCGGCTGCGGTGTCCTGGCTGTCCTGGCTGTCCTGCTCTTGGCCTGTCTGCTCTTGTTCGGATACCGCTACCGAATGGTCTGGCGAGTCCTGCGCATCGGTGGGGTTCAGCTGGCGGGTGCCAGCATCTCCTTCCATCCGTCGTCTCCTGGGTTCTTCGAATTGCTGACGGAGTACTTCACGCCGTCGGGCCCAACGACCTCGCCGCTTGTCGGGCTGTAGACCGCACTGCCTGGTGCCGGAGTGTACGTGCAGGGGTTGGGCTGCTGTCCACTGCACTGCACGCTGCCCGCGTTCGGTGGGGTCAGCGGGTCGCTGACCGGCTGTGGTGAACCACCTGGCGGCAACTGGTCGGCGGGCAGCGGGTTGGTCCCGCTGTTCACCGTCGGCGCCGGGATCACGTAGCCGGGCTTGACCGGCTGATCGCAGCGGGCCGCGGGCGCCGGGCAGTTCACGATCTGGTTGGGGTCGCCGTACCAGGGGTTGGTGCCCAGCGGGATGTACGGCTTGTTGTCGCGGCACTCCTTCGGGGTCGCCGCCCTCTTGCCCGGCACATCGGCACACGGGTAGTTGCGCGCACCGCGGACCACGTTCTGCACGTCCTTGGGGATCTTGCAGTAGGTGCCGGATGGCAGCGGCGCCATGCTGGTGTCGGCGGGCGATCGCCACTCCGAGGCGGGCAGGAAGCCCGTCAGACACGGCGGCGGCTGACCGATCGACAGGCCGAAGTGCAGCAGACCCTCGTTCTCGAAGATCGTGCCCGCCTGCGCCACGGTGGCGCCCTGCGGCAGGATCACCAGGGCCTGCTCGATGCCCTTGTTGTAGCGCTTGAGCATGTCGATGACGACTTCGAGATTCGCCAGGGTCTGCGGCAGCGACTCGCGGACGTCGCTGAAGGTCGCCGTCACCTGGTCCAGCGTCGGCGGCGCCTGCTGCAATCCGCTGCGCAACGCCTGGTCCTGCGACGCCGACTGCGCGGCGAGGATGTTCAGGTTGCGTGACCACTGCTCGATGTTGCTACCGGAATCGACCTGGCTCTGCAGGATCGGAGCCGAATTCGCGATGATGTCATTGACTTCCGGCAGGTTCTCCTGGAATCCCTGCGCGAGGTTGGTCGTGCCGTCGACCAGCCGCTGCAGGCTCGGGCCCAATCCGCCCACGGCCTTGGATGTTTCGGTCAGCAGCGAGTCGATCTTCTCCTTCGGCAGCACCGCCAACCCCCGGTTGGCCGCGTCGAGCGCGGGCCCCACCTCACTGGGCACCGTGCTGTCCGACATGGCCTCGGGGCAGACCTCTTTGCCTTCCTCCACCAACTGCGCGGACCGGTCGCCGGGAACCTCTGGGCAGCCCATCATCTGCCCGTTGGACAGGAACCGTCCCGGATTGCCCGTCGACACCAGATCGAGGTACTGCTCACCGATCGCCGACACCGAGTGCACGTTGGCGGTGGCGTCGGCGGGGATCTTGAACGAGTTGTCGATGCTCATCGTCGCCCGCACCCCGCTCTCGGTCGGCTCGACGGCGGTGACCTTGCCGATCTGCGTGCCGCGGTAGGTGACGTTGGCCGTCGCGTACAGGCCGCCAGACCTCGGCAGGTCGGCGAACAGCTTGTACTGGCCGATGCCGACGAGGCTAGGCACCCGCAGGTAGTACCAGCCGAGCACGACCAGCGCGAGGATCGTGAGGATCGTGAACAGGATCAGCTGGAACTTGATGAACCGCGTCAACATTGCTCACTCACCCCTTTCCACTAGTGGTCCGCCCGGCGCGTCGTGCGGGTTCGGCGTGTAGCGCAGGTCCGGCATCATCGTCGCCGGGTCGCGGCCCCATGCCTGCTCGAGGGCGCGCAGCATGCCCGCCACCCCGGTGCCGCCGAGGAAGCCCTGGTCCAGCGAGCTCAGCGTCAGGTCGACGTTCAGCGACACGTTGATGTAGTCGCCGCGCACCACCTTGGGCACGTTCTCGATGCTGAACGGCGCGGTGAGCAACAGCTTCAGTGCACCCAGCAGGTACGGCGAGGCCTTGCCCAGCTGCTTCAGCGGACGCTGCAGGTTCTGCAGGTTGGTGTGCAGGTTCCCGCTCGCGGGCCCGAGCGCGTCGTCGGCGGCCTTGCTGATCCTGCCGAGAGACTCCACGGCGTCTGCGAACAGATCCCGGGTGTCGGCGAAATGCTTGATCAGCGGCGGGAATTCGGTCAACACCCGATCGAGGGTGTTGGTCCGCTGGCCCACGATCGACAGCAGCCGGTTGGTCGAATCGATCGCCCTGGTGATGTCGTTGCGCTGCTGGTTGAGCTCGTCGGTGAAGGTGTCCAACCGGTTGAGGAACTCCCGGATCTGATCGGCCCGGCCGGTCAGCAGGTTGTTCACCTCGGTCTGGATCACCTCGAGGTTCGGGATGCCACCACCGCGCACGATCGTGGAGATGCTGGCCAGCACCCGCTCGGTCGTCGGGAACGCCGACGAGTTCTTCAGCGGGATGGTGTCGCCGCTCTTGAGCTGCTGCGAGGACGGATCCGGCGGTTGGTCCAACTGCACGTGCTGGCTGCCGAGGAGGCTGGTCTGGCCGATCTTGGCCAGCGCGTTCGCGGGCAGCTTGACCGACGGCTCGATGTCGAGGGTGAGCGTGGCGATCCAGTTCTTCAGCTCGATGGAACGCACCCGACCGACGTAGACGTCGGCGACGCGGACCCGGCTGTTGACGTTGAGCGCCAACGTATCCGGCATCTGCACGTAGACCGTCATGTGGTCCGGGCCGGTGCCCGGGCCACCCGGCAGCGGCACGTTCGCGATGCCGCGCCAGTTGCCGCAGGACGTCGCGACCAGCGCGACAGCCAGCAGCCCTGCGGTCCGCCGTGCGATGCGGCTCCACCGACGCCCGGTCACGTGTGCTCCTCGCGTGCGCGCGGCCATCAGCCCCCTCCAGCTTCAGCGGGCAGCGGCGGTCCCGGCGGCGGTGCCGGAGCGGCTGCGGGTGCGGCAGGCGGTGCCGGCGCGATGGCGCCGAGCGGGTCGCCGGGGATGACGCCCGGTGCGGGCCCCGGCGGCGGTCCCGGCTGCGGGTACCACGGCGGCGGCAACGGGTTGGTCTCGTCGTAGGCGTTCGGCGGGCCGGGCAGCCTGCCGTTGTTGACGCCGAACGCCGGTGGCGCACCGGGGATCACGCAGTCGGGTCCACCGAGCAACTCGGCGAGGCACTCCGGCGTCAGGTTGCGTTCGGTGTGCGGCTGCACCTCGATGCCCTGCATACCGGGCGCGGCTACCCAGCCCGGCTCGTGGTTACCGTGCGAGAACAGCGTGTCACGCGACCAGATGCCCGGCACGGTGGTGTCCTTGTAGCCCGGCGCCGGATGCAGCCGGTCCTCGGAGTACGAGATCTGCTTGGGCAGCGTCATCGCCGTCACGAACTGGTTGATGCCGATCGGCGGGAAATTGAACTTGATCGCGTCCAGGATCGGCGCCAGGTACTGCGCGCACAGCTCCGCGGACTCCTGGTAGCCGAGCCTGCTGCCTGCCTGAATCGAGCTGCAGATGAACTGGATCGGGTTGGCGAAGTTCGCGATGACCGGCAGACCCACGATGCCGCCCGCGTTCGGCGACGAGATGTTCATCAGGTTGGCGCCCAGGTTCGGGAACACGTGCAGACCGGTCTCCAGACCGTCGAGCGGCTCCGGTTGCAGGATCGCGTTCGTCACCTCGGCGAGGTTGTCGATGTCGTGGGCGAGCACTTCGCCGTTCTCGCTGATGAACTTCCGCGTGGTGGTCAGCAACGTGTTCAGGTCGCGCAGCGCGTTGGCGAGTTCCTGATCGGTGTTGGTGAACGAGTTGGTGAACTGCGCCAGATCGTTGTTCAGCGCCACGAACTGCTGGTCGCTCTTGTAGAGCGCGTTGACGAACAATGCAAGGCTCTTCACCACCGCGAAGAAGTCGCCGCGGCCCTCGTTGAGGGTGGTCACCGCCTCCGACAGACCGGTCAGCGTCTTGTTGATCTGCTCGCCCTTACCGGCGAGGCCGTCGGAGAAGGACTCGATGACGTCGCCGAAGGGGCCCTTGGGCTGGTCGGGCGTCGGACCGAGGTCGGTGAGGATCCGGTTGATGGAGTCGCGAAGTTCGTCGTACTCGACGGGCACCTGCGTGCGGTCGATCGGGATCGTCGCGTTGTTCTCCATCGCGGGCCCACCGGTGTAGGGCGGGGACAGCTGGATGGTGCGCGACGCGACGAGGCTCGGGTTGAGCACCGATGCGGTGGCGTTCGCCGGGACCTTGTACTTGTTGGCGTAGTTGAAGGTGACCTTCATCTTGTCGCCGGCAGGCTCGATCGAGTCGATCGTGCCGACCTTGACCCCCATGATCTGGACCTTGTCCCCGGGGTACAGCGCCAGCGTCTGCGGGAAGTACGCGACGACGGTGTTGTAGGTCAGCTTCTTGTACAGCTGCCAGCCGACGATGCCCGCGACAAGGGCCAGCACCACGACGAGCGCGCCGACGATCACCGCTGTCCGAGAGACGTTCGGCAGCTTCAGGTTTCGCACGTTGAAGATAGTTGACATGTTCTAGGGCCCCGATCCGCTCTGCGAACCTGGTGGAAGATACGGCGGATTGCCGGGGAACGGCGGCGTATCGGCGGGGCCGGGCTGCGGTCCCGGTCCCGGCGGCGGCGGCGGGCCGTTGAGCGCGGGCGGCAGCGGCGCAATGCCAGGGGTGAAGTCGGGACCCTCCTGCGGCAGCGGGCCGACCGGCAC
>JAEZKH010000223.1 GCA_023415515.1 Actinomycetes bacterium | reverse complement strand
AGGGGGGATCATGCGCGGACGTGGGGGTATTGCTGTCGTGCTCGCGGTAAGCGGGGCGGTGGCGTTGTCGGTTCCGGCTCACGCCGATGAGTACGACTTCATCAGCGAGCTCGACAGCAGCGGGGTGTATTACGAGTCGATTCTCGACATGATCGACGTCGGCAAGGAGTTGTGTCACGACCTGCGAAGCGGGGTGACGCCGCCGGTCGTGCTGGGCAAGTTGGCGAACAGCGGGTTCGCGGCGGCCGAGTCGGCGATCGTGTTGATGTCGGCAGTGAACAACATGTGCCCGGACACCACGGCGACGGTCGTCGGATGGGCACGCGCCAACGGCTACACCGGCCCGGCGTAGGGGGTTGGGCGATGTACACGCAGACGTTCAACGTGATCGACTTGATCAATCTTGTTGCCGCCGAGCATGACTGGGACCTGTGGTTCGACTCGGGCCCAGGCGATACCCGGGAGTTGATCTTCTCGCGGGCGAACCGGTTCGAGGGGCACCTACAGGTTGACATCGTTCTCGACTTCACCGGTCGGATCGAGCTGTCGGAGTACCGGCACGACGGCGAGTTGTGCCGGCGCCATGCTGTGGACAACTCAACGTCGGCTGCGGACGTTCACGTCCTGACGCTCGAGATGTTCACGCGGTAGGAAGCGTCGGCATGGGGGCGAGACGTCGCCCGGGCGGGGACTCGGGTTTCGCTGCGGTGTTCGTGGTGGTGTTGGTGGTGGGCGTGATCATCAAGTACTTCTGGTGGATCGCCGGAGCGGCGGCGCTGGTGGGTGCGTTCTTCGCGGCCCGGGCGATCGCCCGGGCCATCGAGCGGAAGCGGATCGAGGCCGCGGCGCGCGAGGCAGAGCTGACTCGACGGGCCGACTTGCAGCACCGCTGGACCATGCGCGGAGACAGTCGCGGAGTGTACGGCCTGGAAGGCGCCAAGGCGATGGAGGCGGTGGTCCCGACGCCCGAGATGTCCGACGTGGGCGATCCGTCAGAGCAGTCGTCCGAGGTGGCAGCGGTGGCCTACACAGCGGCCGATCTGACAAGGCTGCTGAGCGAGAGGAGGCCGTGTTGGCGATGGGCGGCGTTCGCCTCGGTGCTGGTTCAGCGACGGGCGGAGGTGCGATGGAGGTTACGCGACAGCGCACTGGGTTTCAGCGAAGGACCGATCACCAGATTGGGTTCTGGTCCGGAGGTGCGGTACTTCGTGACGGAGCGGATGGAGGAGGTGGCCGCGCTCGTCGGCCAAGTGGAGAGCTTCATGCTCACGCCGGCGTTCGTCGACGTGTTCGGCGAATCTGATGACGAGGCGACGGCCGACGGGATCGTGCACACCGCCAATCGGTTGATGGACTACCACGAGCGTTTCCTTGAACTGTCGGAACGGTGCCGCGGCGTGTCCGCGCCGAGCGAATACTCCGACCTGATGCGAGACCTGAGCGCGTTCGCAAACATCCCGCTTGACGGGTATCGCACATTCATCGACGACTTCGTCGAGCGTGTGGGTGAGATGCCGGAGTTGCTTCGTTACGCGAGCGGCACGGTCGAGGTTGACCCAGTGCTGCTCCACATGGATGACGACGGCCAACTCATTGAGCGGATGGCTCGACGATTGAGGGCAATACGCCAATGAGACCGGCAGCAACATGAGAACGTCACAGTCAGGCAGAGCGGCGGAACAGCTCCCCCTGGGCGGCCCCGTCCGCTGACGGTGCTCGACCCCGTGGCGACCAAGTGTGGCTCCATGGCGCGCCGGAAGGTGTCGCGCTGCGGAGGGCGTCCGGCGATCGCTTCGTGCGCCAAGCGCAACTCGCGAAGCGTGAACGACCGCACCAAGAAGGCCGTCAGGGTCAGGCTTTTCGAACCGAGTTGGCCCTGCTGAGTCCGAAACAGAATGGAGACAAGGTGTTCGACCGCAGCGACGATGAATGGGATGCAATGGTCGACGACGCAATCGCATTCATCAAAGATCAGGCTAGGCTTCGTCGGATCACGAGTTATAGCGATGTGAACTCAGCATTCGCGAGGCACGGCCATCGCGCCTTCGACTTCAGCAATCAAAGCGACCGCACGGCGATGGGTGCCATCCTCGGCGATGTCGTCAAACGAACCATTGGCAACAGCCGGATCATGCTGTCTGCCATTGTCGCGTATATCGACCGCAATGGACCCGGCTTCTACAACCTCGCCGTCCAACTCGGTTTGCTACCGAATACTGCGACCGCGGATGACAAGCTTGTGTTCTGGTCCGGCCAAGTAGGAAAAGTCCACGACCTGTACGCGCGTCCCCGTCGGGGCTCGGGCCGCGAAAGTTGATGCCTTGTCGGACTTGGTGACGGGAGGAGCCCATGGGATCGCGGCTATCTGAAAACGATGTGAAGCAATACCTAATACAGGTGTCTTTGGCCCGGTGAACGACGAGCCCGTACGTAAGGCCGTCCAGCGTGCTTACCGCGATTTCAACCGAACGCTGACGGGATTCGGGATGCATCCCGATCGACTAGCGGTTAGACAGTCCGCGGCTACCGTCCTTCAACAAAGGCTCACCAAGCCGCCAAAGATCGTCAGCCAGGAAGAATACGACTCGTGGCACGAGGCGGTCTGCAGGGATCTACAAGCTTGCTACGCGGATTTCACCTTCACGGTGGGACAGGCTCAGAAGTGGCTCAACATGACGGTCAAATACCTTTTTGTTCTTCACCGCAGCCTCATTGAGGAGAGCTGGCCCTACTGCCACGTACCAGTCGATCAGATTCTGCTACGGCAACTGCGCGATTTGGGCCACAGTCCTCCGCCAGTTGGTGCGGCGTGGAGTCGACTGGACAACTATCCGCAATATCTTCACTTTCAGAAGTGGTTTCGTGACACGTTTCCGGGTGCGCCAATGGACAACGAGTTTGAGCTGTGGATGCGCCCATCATCTTTCGGCGCTTGAGCTGATCACCGTTGCGCTAGCTGCCTCACTGCCATCACTAATTGCCGTATCTCCATAATTGACGGCTGGAGCTCATACGCATGATGGTGCACAGCCCGACTGAGCCCATGCCACACTCGCCGTGTCTTCTCACCGACGGAGGCGCCCCGGACAGCGCCTAGCGCAACGATTTTCGATCTCACCGTCGGATGGCCGACCGTCGACGAAGACCACGAAGCGCACTGCTCGTCGAGCCAGTCCTCCAAGACCGTGCGGGCCAACAGGGCGGCCGTTCGGGGTCCGCGTACGCCCAGCCCGAACTCGCCGTCGAGAAGTCGGTCGGCGTAGTCGAGGGTCTCAGATCCTCCGGTCATGGCGCCAACTTCGCCAGGTCACCCGTAGCCAATCGCGCTGCTTTGACTGCTGCCACAAAGTCCTGCACCCCCGTGTGGGCCCCTTTAGTCGCGACAGCCATCGCAGCTCGACGTGCTGAGCCGCCAGACAGCCACTTGTCGATCGCCGCGCCGTCCAGCGGATCAACGGCCAACGCCACACGCAGTCTCGTCGTCGTAACGTTATCCCAAGCCTGTTCGACGTCGTACCGGGAATGCCCCGCGATCAACCGTCGCCACGAATACACGTCCCACGCAGTCGACTCCAACGCTTCGCGGCACAACATGGGAACAGCCTTCTTCTTGATGTCATCCGGGACAGCTTCGTCCACCGCGATCGCGTAGGCGTCCTCAAGCAGCCGGTCGGCGGGCCGAGTGGATTCCGTCGCTGTGACGACAGAGTTCGCACCACGCACGAGTTCGACGATGCGGGCAGGAGCACGCGAAATACGAATGGCCGACGGCAGCCTGTCATCATGGGTAAAGACGACGATCTGACGAGTCTCGGCCAAGCCGACGAGCACCTCAAGAAAGCCGTCGATCTTGGAAGGGTCCATCGCCTGAATCGGGTCGTCCAGCACGAGGAAGCGAAATGGACTCGCAGGCGAGGTCGCGCGCGGGATGAAGATTGCCAGCGAAAGCGCCTGCAGCTCACCCTGACTCATCACTCCGAAGGCGTCGGTGTCGGAGCCGTCCACATCCGCCTTCAGAACTACTCGACGCGTGGTCTTCTGCCCCTCAAGGCGGATCTCGCCGAGGTCAACGTTGCTCTCCTGCCGAAGCGCGGCCCAGATGCGCTTGGCTTGATCGGCC
Source organism: Actinomycetes bacterium (assembly GCA_023415515.1). Classification (GTDB taxonomy): domain Bacteria; phylum Actinomycetota; class Actinomycetes; order Mycobacteriales; family Mycobacteriaceae; genus Mycobacterium. The sequence goes on along the minus strand of JAEZKH010000223.1, from coordinate 512 downwards.
AGCGGCGCGATCCGTTCGTTGCGCAGCACTCCCGCATTCTGCTGAAGCCATTTCAGCGCCCTATCTGCGACAGCGAGCTTGGGTTCGGCTTCGGCTACTTTCTCCGCTTTACGAACCCAGTCAGCGAGCTCCAGCGCGACCGGCGCCCATGCGTCGGCGCGTGACTGAATCAGTCTCACCGCCTCCTGACGGAGCTTCGCGTAGGACTCTCGGACTGGGCCAAACGACTCGGTGACGTGATCCGTCAATGCGATAGCTCCGTCGGCGGGAAGCTTGACGAGCGCGTCGTAAGCCGTGCGTGCGGCATCCAGCGACGTGAGGTCCGGGTCCGCGACCGGCGGCGCCGGGACGTCGCGGACAGCGGCGATCATTGAAGAGCGAGCCTGCTCCGTGGCGGCCCGAGCGGCCTTCAGAGCCTGAGCTGCCTCTTGATCTTGTTCAAGCGCCGCGCGCGCCGCGACGGCCCACGTTTCGTCCAGCGTTCCCTGGCCGCATACCGGGCACTTCTGGTC
>JAEZKH010000196.1 GCA_023415515.1 Actinomycetes bacterium | reverse complement strand
GCGCTGGATCGCGGCGCCCGCAGCCTCACCGAGGCGGCGCGGGCCGCGCTGCCGCCACCGGCGGGCGGATCGGTCTTCGGTGCCATCAACGGCGGCTATCGGGTGCTGCTCGACGAGCTGGTTTCGCGGGCCGACTTCCGGTGGGCGCAGGTCGGGGTCGACCGACTCGAGCGCAGCGACAGGGGCTGGCGGCTGGTCGACGACGAAGGCAACGCCTGGCACGCCGACAAAGTGCTGCTGGCCGTGCCCGCGCCGCGGCTGGCGACGATCGTCGACGCAGTCGCACCGCGCACGGCCGCCGCGGCCCGACGGATCGAAGTGGCCTCGACCGCGCTCGTCGCGCTGGCCCTGCCCGGCGGCGCGCCGGTTCCCGACCGGTCGGGGGTGCTGGTCACTGTCGGGGAACGCCTGCACGCCAAGGCGATCACGCTGTCGTCGCGCAAGTGGGGGCGGCGCGGCAACGTCGAGTTGGTTCGGCTGTCGTTCGGCCGCTACGGCGACTCCACCCAGGACTGGGCCCACCGGATCGGCGACGATGATCTGCTGACCTGGGCAGCCGAAGACCTCGCGTCGGTGTTCGGGGTGACAACCGAGCCGTTCGACTGTCTGGTCCACCGGTGGCTCGATGCGATGCCGCAGTACGGGCCCGGCCACGGCGCACTGATCGCGGAACTGCGTGCCGGCCTCCCGCCGTCGATCGCGGTGGCGGGCGCCTACCTCGACGGCATCGGGGTGCCGGCCTGTGTCGCGACCGCTACCCGGGCGGCGGCGGCGCTGGTGAATCCGCGCGTGGAAAAATAGGGGTATGGCTCGCCTCGACTACGACTCGCTCAACTCCACGCTGCGCTACCTGATGTTCTCGGTGTTCGCGGTCACCCCCGGCGCTCTCGGCGAGGACAGGGCCGCTGTCGTCGACGAGGCGGCGACGTTCTTCAAGCAGCAGGAGGACGGCGGCGTCGTGGTGCGTGGGCTCTACGATGTCGCGGGCATGCGTGCCGATGCCGACTTCATGATCTGGACGCACGCCGAGCGGGTGGAGGCGCTGCAGGCCACGTATTCGGATTTTCGCCGCACCACGGCGCTCGGGCGGGCGACGAGGCCGGTGTGGAGCAGCGCAGCGCTGCACCGGCCCGCTGAGTTCAACAAGAGCCACATCCCTGCGTTCCTGGCCGGTGAGGACCCCGGAGCCTATATCTGCGTGTATCCGTTCGTGCGGTCGCTGGACTGGTATCTGCTGCCCGATGAGGAACGCCGCCGCATGCTCGCCGAGCACGGCATGGCCGCCCGCGACTACAAGGACGTCAGGGCAAACACCGTGCCCGCATTCGCGCTCGGTGACTACGAGTGGATCCTGGCCTTCGAGGCTCCCGAACTGCATCGCATCGTCGACTTGATGCGCGACCTGCGCGCGACCGACGCCCGTCGGCACGTGCGCGAGGAGACCCCGTTCTTCACCGGCCCCCGCATCGGCGTGGAGGAATTGATCGCCAAGCTTCCGTGACGTGCCGCCTTGCGATTTGCTGCACGCGGCGAAAAGCAGGTGCGTCCCCGGCCTCGACGTCAATTGTGGCAATGTTTGTACTGTGATCAGGATTGAGCTGCCGTCGTAAAAGCCGTGGGTCGCGGTGATCGGGCAAATAACCCCGTGAGTTTGCTGTCAGGGTTTCGATACGGCCCCATTGTTGCTACTTTTGCACGGTGTCCAAAACGGCGTGGCTGGGGGCAGGCGCTGTCATCGTCGGTGTCGCTTTCTCCGCGGCACTGATCACGCAGTGGGGCGGCGCCGCGGTGAGCCTGCAGGTGTCGCAGGTCGGCCTGCTCGTCATCGCCGCGTTCGCCGTTGTGTGCGGCGCCACGGCCGCCCGCTCCGCCGAGGGCAGGCAGCGGCAGGCCTGGATCTGCATGACGGTCGGGATGGCCGGCTGGACCGTCGGTGCCGCGCTGTGGATCTACTACCTGTCGATCGCCGATCGGTCGCCGTTCCCGTCGCTTGCCGACGCCGGTTATCTGATGTTCCCTGTCGGGGCTGCCTTCGCCATGGTGCTCTTTCCCGTTGGCTACTCGGGTCATTCGCGGGCCCGGTTCCTTCTCGACGGGTTCATCGTCGCCGGCGCACTCTTCGAGATCTCCTGGGTGTTCGTGCTGCGCAGCATCTTCGAATCCGAGGGCACTCGGTCGTTCACGCTGGCGCTCGCCGTCGCCTACCCTGTCTCGGACATCGTGGTCGCCACCATCGCGATCATGGTGCTTGCGCGGGCCAGAACCGGGCGACGATCGACGCTGGCAATGCTGGCCGGTGGTGTCGTGTTCATGGCCTTCTCTGACAGCGCGTTCGCGTATCTGAGCGCCCAGGGCGTGTACATGACGGGCCATGTCGTCGACATAGGCTGGGCCATAGCGTTTTTGACGTTCGGCATGGCTGCGTTGCTCAGCAGGCGGGCGCCCGACACCGAAGTAGTCGATACGCAGTTGCCCGCCAAGGTGTCGATGTGGCTGCCTTACGTTCCGGTGGCGATCGCGGCACTGGTGTGCATCCCGGCCTACCTTCCGACGCCGGGCATCGGGCCGATTTTCATCTCGTCGACGCTGCTGATGGGTGCGGTGATGGCGCGACAGTACATGGTGGTGCGGCAGAACCAGCGGTTGCTGAAGCTGGTGGCTGACCAGGCGATGCGCGATACGCTCACCGGCCTGGCCAATCGCGACCTGTTCCACGACCGACTGATACACGCCGTTCAGTTGCACCAGAACGACAACCAGTCGGTCGCGGTTCTGTCGATGGATCTCGACGACTTCAAGCTCGTCAACGACAGCCTCGGCCACCCGGCCGGGGACACCCTTCTGACCCAGGCGGCCGAGCGGCTGGAGGGCTGTGTCCGGACCTCCGACACGGTGGCGCGGGTCGGCGGAGACGAGTTCGCGGTCCTGATGGAGGGGCTGCCCGAACTGTCTCGGCTGGTGGCCCACAGGGTGGTCTCGGCGTTCGAGGAGCCGTTCGTCATCGACGGGCAGCAACTTCTGGTGCGGCCCAGCGTCGGTCTGGCGGTGGCGTCGTCGGCGAACCCGGACCTGTCGGCCGATCAGCTCCTCAAACAAGCAGATGTGGCGATGTACTCGGCCAAGCGATCCAAGGCCGGTGGCCTGCACACCTTCACCCCGGACATGGCGATCGCCGACCCGGAGGAGATCGAGCTGCGCGCCGAGGCGGGCGAAGGCGCCGAGCCGGGGGCGGCGGTGCGGTTGCTCGGCGAGCTGAGGCACGCCATCGACCACGAAGAGCTTGCGGTGTTCTACCAGCCGAAGTTCGATCTGCGTACCGGCGGGGTGGTGGGCGTCGAGGCATTGGTCCGATGGCCGCACCCGAAACGCGGACTGCTCGGTCCCGCCCAATTCCTGCCGCTGGTGCGCAAACGCGGTCTGATGCGCGCGGTCACCGATCTGGTGCTGACGCAGGCTCTCGACGACGCCGCCCAATGGCAGGCCATGGGCATCGGCGTGCCGATTGCGGTCAACGTGTTCGCCCCGTCGCTGGGGGATCTGGACCTGCCGACGCATATCGCCTCGGCGCTGTCGACGCGCGGGCTGAGCCCGGAGGACCTGACGATCGAGATCACCGAGGACTTCCTGCTCGACAACATCGAACGCACCCGGTCTGTGCTGGAACGGTTGCGGCAGAGGGGGATTCGGATCGCGATCGACGATTTCGGCAGCGGGTACTCGGCGCTGTGGTATCTGCGCGAGCTCGCCATCGACGAGGTGAAACTCGACAGGCACTTCATCGCGCCGATCCGGGTCGATCCGCGCGCGGCCGCGGTGGTGCGCGGTGTCGTCGACCTGGCGCACGTGCTGGGCGTCACGACCGTCGCCGAAGGCGTGGAGAACGTCGAGACGGCCGAGCGGTTGCGCGAGTTCGGCTGCGAGGTGGCGCAGGGGTATTACTACAGCCCGCCGGTGAGCGCCGCGGCGATGATGAACATGCTGGCGGCCGGCCAGCAGAAACACCCGACGCAGGTCGAGTTCGAGAAGCTGCGGGCTACGAGCCTGCAGGCACCAGCCGCAGTGAAATCGAGTTGATGCAGTAACGCTGGTCGGTCGGCGTCGGGTAGCCCTCGCCCTCGAACACATGGCCGAGATGACTGTGACAGTTGGCGCACAGCACCTCGACGCGGGTCATTCCCATCGAGTCGTCGGGCCGCAGAATGACCGCATCGGACTTCGCCGGATCGTAGAACGACGGCCAGCCGCAGTGGGACTCGAACTTCTCGGTGCTGCGGAACAATTCGGCTCCGCATGCGCGGCATTCGTAGACACCTTCGGTCTTGGTGTCGGTGTACTCGCCGACGAAGGGCCGTTCGGTGCCCGCTTCCCGCAGCACCGCGTACTCGGCCGGGGTGAGCTTCTGGCGCCACTCGTCGTCGGTGAGTTGAATCGTGGGCCGTGGAGAGGTCATGGTTCCACGCTAGCGCAGTCCGCCGGTGGCTATTGAGGACTCGAAGCGGTCTCGGGCGTTTTCGCCGTCGTCATCCAGGCCGGGTCGATCCCGTCGTCGAGTCGTCGTTCCGCCTTCGCGTCGAGATAACGGAAGTACAGCACGCAGAACACGACGACGAGCATCAGCGACCAGCCGTAGGTGACGCGCAGGTACTCCAGCGCGCGGCCGGTTGTCGGCCAGTGTATGAGCAGCCATCGGTCCGCGCTCATGAACCCGTAGATCGACAGCCACGCCACCCAGTTGCGCAGCACCGAGTTGGGCAGCACGACCGTCATCAGGAACGGGAACAACATCATCGAGTAGTAGCCCTGGCCGAGTGACAGCACCAGCCACGAGGCGATCAGCAGCACGCCGGAGGTCGTCGCCATCCAGAACAGCGGGTCACGTTTGCGGTAGTACTTGTAGAGCAGCCACACGCTCGCCGCGGCCAGCAGCGCAAAACCGATGCGCAGCAACCAGATCAGCCACATCGGCAGTCCGTAGTAGACGCCGTTGCCCTGGATCGAGCTGTTGAAGTAGTCGCGGATCGAGAAGATGTAGGGCAGCGTGTTGGTGACGAAGCCCATCGGGTCGGACACCCGGAACCGCTGGATGGGACTGAAAATCGCGACCAGGTTGAACACCACGGGGACGACGAAAGCGGTGACCAGCGGCCGCCATTGCCGATTGAGCAGCGGAATCAGCAGCAGCGGACCCAGCACCGGTTTGACCACGAGCGTCAGGCCGATCGCCACGCCCGCCCACCATTGGTGACTGGTTCGCCCGTCGAGCAGCCACCGGAAGAACAGCACCTCCAGAAGCAGCAGGCAGCCGTTGATGTTGCCGAAAACCAGTGTGTTGATCACGCTTTCGGTGCAGAACATGGCAACAAGCAGCGCGGGGAAGGCGACGGACGAGGCGGTGTAGTTGAACAGCCTCAGCAGCAGGTAGGCCGCGACGATGATGGCGATCGCGTTGATCGTGATGAACCAGTACCGGGACGCGTCGACGGGCAGGTAGCCGAACGGCGCCATGATCAGCGTGCCGCCGGGCGGATACAGGTAATGCGGGTCGACGTAGTTCAGGTGCTCGTTGTAGATGTCCCAGCCCTTTTTGAGGTTGACGACGGCGCGGTACACGGGGCCGTAGTCGTCGGTGATGTAGCCGTTGGTGGCCAGGACGTAGCTGCGATGGATGATCATCAGGATCGCCAGCGGCCACAGAATCGACCGCAGCACCGTTGCCACGCCGGGTGGCGAGGTGCGTGGTCGGAAGAGATTGAGCAGGCCGGTACGGATGGAGTCTGGTGCCGCCACCAGCGAACCGTACTACGGCCGCCGGCCGTAAGAGTCAGGCGGGGCAGTAGGTGTCGGTCGGCGGCAGATTGCCGTCGTTGAGGTATTTGGTGACCGGCGCCAGCGCGCACTCGGAGTAGACGACGGCGCCGTGCCCGATGCCCTGCCAGATCACCCGCTTGCTGGAGGCGCCCGCGTTGATGATGGTGGCCGCGACCTGTGCCACGCCTTCGTTTCCGACGATCGGGTCGTTCTGCACGCCGAGCAGCAGCACTGGGATCTTGAGGTTCTTCGGGTCCTGCGGCGCCGACCCGCTGGGCCAGTTGAGGCACTTGACCATGCTGAGGGCGCCGACGGCACCGAATTCCGGGTAGAGCTTGGGCCAGGCGACGACGAGTTCGCGGACCCGGTCGGGGGTGGGCCGGTTGAGCGCGTCGCTGCAGGTGTTGACGAACTGGCCGTCGGTTTGGCGCAGGTTGTCGGCCTGGTTGATCAGGTTGTTCATCTGGTTGGCGTCGCCGCTGCGCGCCGTGGCCACCGCGGAGGCCAGGCTGTTGGTGGCCGAGGTGCGGTCGCCGCGCGGGTAGGCCAGCGCTGTGGCGATCGCGTCGGCGACGGTCGAGACCGCCGCCCCGTTCGGCCCGTTGCCCGCGCGCGCATCGTCGAGCAGCGCGTCGACCGCGCGCTTCGGGTCGGGGCCGAGCGGGCAATTGATGGCTGCGCACTGCGCGGCGAACGCGTCAAGGGCGGTCTGCTCACCCTTGACGCGCTGTTCGGTCGCGGCTTCTGCGGCGATGCCAAGGGGTAGCGGCGAGTCCAGCACGAGTCGCGCCACCTTGCCAGGATGCGAACCGGCGTAGGCGAGCGCCACCTGGGCTCCGTTTCCGATGCCGAGCAGCGCGATCGTCGGCACGTCCCACGTGCTTCGCAGCCGCTCGATGTCCTCCGCGGCGTGGGCGTTGTCGTAGGCCGAATCGCCGGGGGCGATGGTGTCGGTGCAGCTGGTGGTGGCCGTCATGGTGATGGCGCCGAGGTTGGCGACGGGGTCGTCGCCGGACTGGAACTGGGCCTGGTCGAGCATCTCCTGGCGGTCGAAGAGGTCACGGCAGTCGATGGGGCTCGACGTGCCCATCCCGCGCCGGTCGACGGCGACGATCGGACGGGTCTTGAGCACGTCAGCCCCTGCGCGCGACAACCACACCGGCAGCTGAACAGAGCTCGGCAGGTCCGAACCCGTCGTCAGCACCAGCGGTCCGGCGTCCTCGGGCGTGTCGGTCGAGCGGGCCCGCACGACGCCGATGCTGATCGATCCGGTGGCACCGTTGATCGGGTCGAGGTCGGCGTCGTAGGAGGCGCAGTCCAGCGTGACGCCGGGCAGCGGTTGAACTGCGGAATCACTGAACACCTGGGAGGTGCAGTTGCGCCAGGACAGGTCGTTCTTGGGCGCCTCGATCGCGGGCGGGCCGTCGGCCTTCTTCTCCGTCGGCGGCTGGCCCTGGGGGCGGGCACCGGAGTCGGTGGCGTAGCGCGGATCGGCGGCCAGCAGCGGCGCGCACCCGGCCAGCAAAGCCGACAAAACGACCGTCGAGGTGCTCAGGGCACGGACCAGGCGACGCCGATGCATGCCAGCCAGAGTACTGATGGGCCGACTACCGCCCTCTGACGTAGCGGGCGTACAGATACCCGGTCTCGTCGGTGAGCAGGTGGGCGCACCTCATCTGCGTGCGGACCTGGCCGGTGCCGGTGGCGATCCGGTCGGCGGCCCCCCCGACCAGCACCGGCGCGATCGTGACGCACAGTTCGTCGAGCAGATCCTGCTCGATCAGCAGGCCGAGGATGGCGGGGCCGCCCTCGACGAGCACACGGACCAGGCCGCGGTCGGCCAACGCCTTCAGCGCGGTTGCGGGGTCGGCGCGGTCGGGCCGGTCACGCGATGCGTCGATGACTTCAGCGACCGCGCCGAGCCTGGCCCTGGCCTCGGCGAGGGAGTCAGAGCAGGTGATGATCAGCGGCGGCACTTCGGTCCGCGTGAACAACTTGGCGTCGTGGTCGAGCATCGCGCTGTTGGTGAGGACCGCGATCGGCGGAATCTCGGCCTGTCCGCGGCGCTGGCGGGCCTGCCGCTGGGTGGGCGTGAACTGCGCGCCCGAATAATTTTCTGTGCGCACCGTGGCCGCCCCGACCAGGATCACGTCGGCGTGTTGGCGCATGAGGTCGAACACGACCCGGTCGCCGGGGCCGCCGAGCCCGCCGGACTTGCCGTCGTCGGTGGCGCCGCCGTCGAGGCTCGCGATCATGTTGGCGCGCACCCAGCACGACGCGAGGTCGCCGGGGTAGGCGTAGAGGTCGCCGACGCCGCTCTCGTCGAGCGACTCGGCGGAATCCAGCGTCGTGAACCGGGCTCCGGCTGCGTCCTCGGGCATGGGGACGATCGTAGGGATGTCGCTAGAGTTCGTGCATGCAGTCGACCGCGCACGAGAGGAGCAGTTCGGCCGGCGCGGTCGGTCATCTCGTCGACCGGCACCCGAGTGTCACCCCGGAGCTGTTGATCGCTCAGCTTCATCCACCGCCGACGTTCGCCGACGTCAGCTTCGACAGTTACCGGCCCGATCCCGCCGAGCCGTCGCAGTCTGCGGCCGTGCAGTCCTGCCTGACGTTCTGCGATGAGGCCCTCACGCGCAGGGCGGGCAGGAAGAAGCTGTTCGGCAGGCGGGAATCGCTGCCCGGCGTGGGGCTGTATCTCGACGGCGGTTTCGGCGTCGGCAAGACACACCTGCTGGCGTCGAGCTACTACCGGATCAACGGCTCGTCCTCGGCGCCTGCGGCGTTCGCGACGTTCGGCGAGTTGACCCAGCTCGCAGGCGTGTTCGGGTTCGTCGAGTGCATCGATCTGTTCGCCGACTACGCCGTGGTGTGCATCGACGAGTTCGAACTCGACGACCCCGGCAACACGACCCTGATCTCGCGGCTGCTGTCGCAACTGGTCGAGCGCGGTGTGTCGATCGCCGCCACCTCGAACACCCTGCCCGAGCAGCTGGGGGAGGGGCGGTTCGCCGCACAGGACTTCTTGCGGGAAATCAACACGCTCGCAGCGATTTTCAACACGGTTCGCATCGAAGGACCGGACTACCGGCACCGCGACATGCCGCCTGCGCCGGACCCGCCGTCCGATGGTGACGTCCGCGCTCGAGCCGCCGACGTGCCAGGGGCCACCCTCGACGACTTCGACGCGCTGTGCGCGCATCTGGCGACGATGCACCCGTCGCGCTACCTGACGCTGATCGAAGGGGTGACGGCGGTGTTCGTCACCGGCGTGCACCCGATCGAGGATCAGAACGTGGCGTTGCGACTCGTGTCGTTGACCGACCGGCTCTACGACGCGGGCATCCCGGTGGTGGCGTCGGGATCGAAGCTGGACACCATCTTCAGCGACGAAATGCTGGCGGGCGGTTTCCGTAAGAAGTATCTGCGGGCCACGTCGCGGCTGCTGGCGCTGTCCCGCGAACAGCGATGAAAACACGCGATGCTGTGCGTTGCTCGCCGGTCAGACGGGGCGCACCATCACGTAGTCGTTCTCGATGCGGGTGCCGAGCCGAAATGTCTTGGTGCCGTTGACCGTGAAGCCGTGCTTGGCGTAGAAGCGCTGCGCGCGTCGGTTGTTCTGGTTGACGCCGAGCCAGACCGACTTGGCGCCGAGCGCGGGAGCGCGGGTGAGCGCCTCGGCCATCAGCGCCGCCGAGATGCCTTCGCCGTGGTTGTCGGGTAGCACGTACATCTTCGATATCTCCACCGACGGGCGCGCCGTGACGGCGCGCTGCACATCGTCGTCGTCGGGCACTCCGCGAACCAGCATGGCGTATCCCACGATTCGGCTGTCGAGGCGCGCGACGAGGACCAGTCGGTCGGGATCGGCCAGATAGCGCGCGAAGTGCGGCGACGTCAGGTTCTCGGCGATGAACGCGGCCACGTTCTCCGGGGTGACCGACGGCGGGCAGGCCAGCGGGAAGGTCGTGGCCGCGACGTCGGCCAGTTCGCAGAGATCGGCGGCGGTCGCCTCGGTGACGTCTGTCCGACTCACACGTTCCACTGGGCGAGGTGGAATCCGGTCTTCTTGTCGATCAGCACCACATTGGACACCAGGTCGCGGTAGCAGTCCCACCACACACCGCCGTTGGCGGTGGCCCCGGCGGGCAGGTTGAGGATGGAGTACTGCAACGCGTCGGGCGCGTCGGAGTTGCGAGGCTCGTAGGCGTCGCCGGTGGGCGTGACGCCCCGGAAGGCGAACGCGACGCCTGCGGCGTACGGCGCGGGTGTCTCGACGACGTGGACGGTGATGTTTGCGCGGTACACCTGGTAGCGCGGTGCGCGCGGGGGATAGCCGAAGCCGGGCGGCACGTCGGAGGGCAGGATGTCGTGCACGGTGACGTCGGCGATCAGCCCCATGAGTTCAACGCGCAGCGTCTCCCCGAGCCTGCCTATCGGCGCGTCGCCCGCCGCCGCGGCAGGCGCGGCGACCGCCCCGGAGATCGTCAGTGCGGCGAACAGCAGTGCCAGCCAGCGTGTTGTTCGGCTCTTCGCGCGGGCGTTCATCGCGGCCATCCCCTCCTAGGTCGCCTCGCACTATGGCATACGCGGGCGGAGGTGAACAGCGGGTTGGCCGTCAGGCCCAGGGACCCATGCCGCCGACCTTGTCGATCGTGATGCGGGTCAGCAGTCCCGGCGGCGAGTTCGGCGGCGGGAAGTGTTCGTCGGACCCGAGCATCGTCTTGGCTAGCTTGCGTAGCAGTTCCGGCGCACCGCCCTCGGTGATGCGCGCCGTGCCCGTGATCGCGAGGTAGGGCGCCTGCTGGCCAGGTGTCGGCTTGACGACCGTCAGCGCGACCCGCGGATCGCGACGGACGTTGCGGGTCTTGCGGTACTCGGCGAGGTGGGCCGCGACGAGTTCGTCGCCGTCGGGCGTCGACTCCAACGCCACCCACACGACCGTCGCCTGAGGGCTGCCGTCGGGGTTGAGCGTCACCAGGGTGGCGTCGACGCCGTCGCCGATGAACTCGCGGGCCGCATCGTTGAGCTTCATGGGTTGTTCTACGGTCGCGCGGCCGATTTCATTCCCGCCCGGCCTCCAGCGCCAGCAATGTCGTCTTGGCTGCGCTTCCTCCGACGTAGTGACCGGTGGACCCGTCGGAGCGGACCACGCGGTGGCAGGGGATCACGACAGGCAGCGGGTTGTGGGCGCATGCGGTGCCGACGGCTCGCACGGCGCGCGGGCTGCCGACGGCGGCGGCCACCTCGGCGTAGCTCTTGCGGCGGCCGTAGCCGATGTCGCGCAGGGCGTCGATGACGCTGCGCCGAAAACCGTTCGCGAGCCGAAGGTCGACGGGCACGTCGAAGTCGGTGCGCCGTTTGTCGAAGTACTCCTCGAGTTGGCGGGCGGGCGCGTCGAGTCTTGCCGGTGCGCACAGGACTCGAGGGCTCACTGCGGCAGCCAGTTTCGTCAGGACGGCGTCGTGGTCTTCGACGTCGTAGGCGACGCGGATGAGACCGGCGGTGGTGCCGGCGAGCAACAGGGTTCCGACGGGGCTGTCGACGGTGCGGTAGGCCACGTCGAGAAGGTCGTCGGCTGCTGCGTCGCGCTCGAGGCGCCGGTGGAGGCGGTGCAGGGTTTCCTGGTCGGCGCGAAGTTCGTCGAATAGGTTGGTGCTCATGCTGTTTCATCCTCGGGGTAGAGCTTGCGGAGGGTTTTGAGGCCGTCGGCGGCGGCGCGCCTGGCGGCGTCGGCGGAGTTGCCGAGCAGTGCGGCGATCTCGACGAACGGCAGGCCCGCGATGTGGTGGTAGGCCACCGCGAGGCGCTGTTTGTCGGGCAGGCGTTGCAGGGCGGCCCACAGGTCGGGGTAGCGGGCGGCGGGGTCGGCGCGCGCGGTCGGGTGCTCCGGCGGCGATTGGACGGGGATTGCGCGGCGGGCCCGGGCGCGGCCGACGTCGAGGGCGCGCCGGTGCGCGATGGTCACCAGCCAGGCTTCCACGTTGGCGTCGTGCGGCAGATCAGGGTAGGCACGCAGCGCCGAAAGGAAGGTCTCGGACCAGGCGTCCTCGGCGTCGACGGGTCCGACGACGGCCCGGCACACCCGCAACACGGTGGCGCCGTGCTCGGCCACCACGTCCTCGAACGGTCGCATCTTCACATCATGAAGACGCCGGCGCTGCGTCGTATGTGAGATCAGTTCTTCGTGAAGGGCTCGAGGGCGGCGACGAGGTCGCTCTCGAAGCGCTCACGATCGACGCCGAGTCGGTGCAGGGGCCCGTCGTCGTCCTCGGCTTCGAAGAGCGCGAGGACGATGTGCTCGGTCCCGATGTAGTTGTGACCGAGTCGCAGGGCCTGTCGGAAGGTCAGTTCGAGCGCCTTCTTCGCCGGCCCGTCGAACGGAATCAACGCAGGCATCTCGCCGTCGGTGCGCGGGGGCAGCGTGATGACCTTCTCGACGGCGGCGGCGTCGACGCCCTGACCGGCGAGCAGTTTGACCGCAAGGCCGTCAGGGTCGGCGAACAGAGCCAGCAGCAGGTGATCAGGGGTGATCTCGGGGTTGCCGACTTCGTGCGCGGTGTTCTGGGCGGCGACGACGACGTTGCGGGCGCGGGGGGTGAACCGGCCGAAGCCGGCATTGGGATCGAGGGTGGCGGAGTCGAAGTCGGGCACCTTGGGAACGAACCTCTTCTGCGCGGCCTGCTTGGTGACGCCCATGCACTTGCCGATGTCGGTCCACGACGCTCCGGAGCGGCGGGCCTGGTCGACGAAGTGGCCGATCAGATGGTCGGCGATCTCACCGAGGGATTCCGCGGCCAACACCGCGTCGGTGAGTTGCTCGAGCGGCTCGGTGTGCACCGTCTTGATGACGTCGATGAGGTCGTCGAGGCGCACGGGGTGGGTGATTCGCGTCGAATCGGTCATATCGTCAACTCTATGTTGACGCTGCCATATCGTCAACCCTGGGTTGACGCTCAGTCCTTCCGGCGAGCAGAGCACTAACGCCCGCGAAATCCCAGTTCGGCCGGGGCCTTTGCGTCTGTTCGTCGAGAATCGGTCGGCGCAGCAATCATGGCTGGACCTCCCTGTGGTCATGCAGGAGTCGATCTTGTCGACCGGTGAGGCGTTGCTGGGAGTGTTTTCGGTCGTGATGCATCGGGTAAACGAATCCATCATTGAAATTGACCATCCGAACCAGGGGAGTGCGCGAGCAGTGGCTGGTCACATTCAGGGGCGAAACATGCCGCCGTTACTGCGGGATGCGATTGCCTTCATACAGGACAACGCGGACGCCGACATCGGGTTGGACGATATTGCCGCGGCCGTCAGCGTATCTGCGCGATCAGTGCAGTACGCGTTCCGGCGCCATCTGGACACCACGCCGTTGGAGTACTTGCGTCGGGTCCGCCTCGATCGCGCCCATCGCGATCTCAAGGCCGCCGATCCGGCGCATGACACGGTGACCGCTATCGCGGGCCGGTGGGGATTCAGCCATGCCGGGCGGTTCAGCCTGGCGTACAAGGCGGCGTTCGGAACGGCACCGAGCCACACGTTGCGGGCCTATCCGGCGTAACGGTCACTCGGGGTGGCCCGTTTCGGCTGCACAACAGGGTTTCGACAGAATGAGGCGCATCGCGGCGGGTCATTCGCTACGTGGATCGATGCGCCGCTGCGGTCTGCGGCCATGGTGAACCGCCGAGCAAATTTCTTCGTATTCCCCTAGCGGGGACATGTCGTCGGCACGCCGGAGTCAATGCCGGGGCCGCGGCAGGTCGACGCTTAGGGTTGAATGCCGCATCCGGCATTCCGGTGATTGGGGAGTAGTGAAGCACCGCGACGTCAGCGCCATCGACCGTCAACTGTCCTTGTTGGCCGCCGTGAGTTCGTCGATTCGTCGTCTCGGCGGGAAACCGTCGACGGCGTTGATCGATGAACTGCTCGATGAACGGATCGCGAGCAGGCGCACACCGCTACTGGCGTCTGCGGGCCGCGCCGAGGGCGATGGCGATTCCGGCCAGCGCGATGAGCGGGCCCAGGACGGACCAGGTGGTGGTGTTGCTCATTGGGCTACCCCCAACCACCCCGAAGCCCTGTAGCGCGAAGAGCAGCCCAAAGAGGGCGACGACCACGCCCACGATCACGACGACGATACGTCCCATGCCCCAACAGTAGCGGCGAAAAACGCTGCCCGGGCCGCGATTTCGGTCGCGGCGCGGCTCAGAGTGCCGTCAGTGCGGTTGACTGCGGCTGTCAGTCGCCCCGGATGGCGTCCTTCACCTTTTCGCCGGCATCCTTCAGGCTCGACTTGGCCTGATCGAACTTTCCTTCGTTCTCGGTGCTCTTGTCGTCAGTTGCCTTGCCGATTCCCTCCTTGGCCTTGCCTCCGAGGTCGTCGATCTTGTTGCTGATCTTGTCTCCGGCGCCCATGTGTGAGCCCCTTCCGTAATCGCGAGTTGATTCCGTGCCGAACAGCGAGGGCATACCCGCGCCCGGTGGGACTCCAAACCGGTTTATTGACGCCGATGGATTGGGCCTCGCCACCATCCTCGACATCGGTGTCTGCGCAGTTGTCGGATTTGTGTGGCTTGTCGGAGAGGTGTGCTATCAGTTGGGGAAGAAGCCCCCGCCGTCATCGATTGTCGTGGATGCGCACCTCTGCTGGACGCACCGACGACGGGGGCTTCTCCAGGCCAGATGGCCTGGTGCCTGGTTGCCCGCACTGCGGCATGGCGCAAACACTTTGCCTCGGAATTTTCCGAGTTGGTCTTGCGCGACGATCATTACGCCACCAAAGTCATCACACCATGCGGTATGTGTCCGAGTAGCTGTCGAAGACAAGTTGCTTATGAAAATCGCGCGGTCGGCATTCCAGCAGAGTGATGACCTTGTCTCGCATCGCAGCGTATTGATCGATGTGAAGTCCAGGGCTGGTGAACAGAAGTCGCCGTGCACCTTGAAGTCTTGCCTCGAATTTCGCGTCGGCGAAGATACTGGCCCAGTGCGCTTCCGCGCACTGGCCGCGGACGACGTACGTGGCGTGCTGTCCCGCTAGAGGACTGATCGCAACCGCATCTTCCCCACGCCTTCGTCCACGTCTGATGACCAGGACCAGGTACTGGTTGTTCACGCCCTTCGACGACTCGGAACCCTCGTACCAATCGCAGCGGTCGGCTCCGAAGTGCTCTTCGAGGTCTTCAAGGACTGCCAGGCGGTTCACGTCCACTTCGTAGCCTCGGTAGAACCCCGAAGAACGCAGGCCATGCAGAAACGAACGGAGCTGTTCGCCCTGAGGTAAAACCGCGAACGGAAGTCCGCGAATCACTTGTCGAGAGGCACCCGAACCCGGTGAGCCCACGTCGTGGAACGTCCGCAGAAAATCGTATCGACCAGCCTGCAGCGCAAGCAGTTCGGAATGTGACCGCTCAAAGAACCGCTGCAGAGCAATTTCGTCGGCGCGCAGCAGAACCTCAACCGCCGAGATGCGACTGTTCAGCCGGTCTATTGCCGCCACCAATGCCGACGTGACCTCGACGAGCTGATCTCGTGTCGGCGGTCGTAACCGGCCCAGCTTTCCCAAAGACGTTCGTCAGAATCCGGGCTTGCGATCGTGAGAATGATGGCACGGCGAAGAAAGTGGTCTCTCGCCCTGACACGTCGCAGTTCGTCGGCGGCTGAGCGTCCAATGTCTTCGGGATCGTTGAGATCGCGGAAGTCGTCATCGGTCATCCGCTTCGCGAGGCCTGGGTGTTTGAGAACGGCGGCATTGACATGAGTGATTCCGCCGAGAAGCTGCTGCTCGACATCAACGACCTGGGCGATAACGGCGAGGTTGTCAGTCGCAGTTCTGGTCGGCGACTTCAAGTCCAGGCTGCTGCGGACTGCGGCGAATCGCCACGCGAGGTATGTGTAGCCGTCGTCTCCAGAGGTGTCAAATGACCGCAAGCAAGCAACGACTTCGTCCCTGTCGTGACCTGCGTCTTTGCTGCAGATGATGTCGGCGATAGCCTCCACGTCTATCTTCGCCGCGATCGCGGGGAGACCCGCAAAACGTTTGCGCGGACCTGTGGACTGACCCCCGCTCACGTCAGGTGGTTTCGACGAAGACTTGCGCGCACCAGTGTCGGGGGACTTCGAAGTGGGCTTGTGTGAGCCGACGTCAGGCGGCTTAGCCGCGGTGCGCGACTTCGTCTGCTTTACCTGCCTCTCCCTCTGCTTGGCTTGGCGTTCCGCGTTGTGCAAGCGATTGAGTGCTGCGTAGTCCGCGGCATAGCGCTGCCTGTCGACAGCGATGACTTCCCGCAGCGTCGATCGCGAAACACCGTATAGAGCTTCGTATTTGAGATAGACCTTATTGATCGCGTCGGTGTGGTTCTCGGCAGCATAAGCTTCTCGATAGTCTTTGCGAACTCGAGACGCTTGTGAGCTAGTAAGGTGCTCCGTCGGAGGCGTTTCGTCGGGAACGTCGTTTGCCGAGACGTCGCTAGCGTTCGGGGCATGCTGATCGGATTCTCGTGGGTGAGCGCTTCGGCGGTCGGTTGCGTAGGCCGCACGGAGTCGGCGCGCTACTTGTGCCTCGACTCGGGAGGAAGCAGACTTCGCAGTCTCGCCTTGCTCCTTCAGCTTCGCCAGAATCGCCTTGCTCGTCACACCTAGCTCTTTTGCTAGTTCATGCACGCGCGGTTCACCAGCCACGAACCAGCCCCCAGCCTGCACCCTTGATTGATTACCCCTGGCGCTGATTATTGGGTCTGCTGCACGAATAGGTGACAGTTTTCTCATGCGGCCTGGCTGGCCGGTGTGGTCATGATTGCTTCGTATTCGATCGGGGTCAACCGGCCGAGGGCAAGCTGGCGTCGGCGGCGGTGGTAGGTGCGGGGGTTGCGTCCAGCAGAGTGGTGTACGAGCCGGACCTGATCAGGATGTCCGGCGTGTCGTAGCCGAATGATTGAAGGTCATCGCGTGATTCTTCGAGAGACCGTCCAAAGT
>JAEZKH010000165.1 GCA_023415515.1 Actinomycetes bacterium | reverse complement strand
TGGAGCTACGGTGGCCGGGCGGCGGCCAGTGGCCTGGCCGCCGCATTCTGGCTGGGTCAGACGAAATTCGCGCCCGAGGTCGTCGAGGTGACGGTGCCCAGGAACAGCCACGGTCGTATCCACCCCGGTTCCCGCGTGCGGCGGCGTGACCTGCGCGCCGCGGATCTCACCGAGCGACGGGGTCTGCTGGTGACGTGCCCGGCCTTGACGCTGGTCGAAGCCGCGGTCCGCAAGCCGGGCGCGGCCAGGATCATGG
Organism: Actinomycetes bacterium; assembly: GCA_023415515.1. Classification (GTDB taxonomy): domain Bacteria; phylum Actinomycetota; class Actinomycetes; order Mycobacteriales; family Mycobacteriaceae; genus Mycobacterium. The sequence continues at coordinate 13,626 of JAEZKH010000165.1, read as the reverse complement.
ATGCGGCGTTGCAACGCGACGCGAGGCTGCGTGACTTGTGGACCGCCCATCTGCGCAACAAGGGGCGCTACGGATCACCCGCGGCCCGTCGGCTGTTGCGGGCGGCAGCCGACGGCGCCCGCTCGGAGGCGGAGCGGCTGTTTCTGCGGCTGCTGCGGCAGGCGGGGATCACGGGATGGCGGACGAACTGTCCGGTCGGCGGCTATCGGGTCGACGTCGGTTTTCCCGCGGCGAAGGTGGCCGTCGAAATCGACGGGCTGGCGTTCCACAGCGACGCGGAGGACTTTCAAATCGATCGCGAGCGGCAGAACGCGATCGCGTTGTGCGGGTGGCAGGTGCTGCGCTTCACCTGGCTCGACCTCACCGAGTATCCGGATCGGACGATGGCCGTCCTGCGCCATGCGATTTCGGCGCGCTAAGTCATCCTCAGCGTGACTGCGCGCGCCGAAATCACCTCGGGCGCACGACGATCTCGCGGACGTCGGCGTCCGGCGGGGCGTTCACGGCGTCGGCGACGATCGTCGCGACGGTTTCGGGGCGCAGGAACTGCTCGGGCCTGTACTCGCGACCCTCGTAGGCCACGAGGCCCTCCTGCATCGCCGTCGCGATCCGCCCGGGATGCACCGACGTCACCCGCAGGTCGGGTTCGTCGTCGCGCAGCGACTCGGCGAACCCCCGCAGCGCGAACTTGCTGGCCGTATAGGACGCAAGCCCCGGCGAGGCGTTGATGCCCGCGCCGGAGTTGATGAACACGACGTGCCCGCGTGCGCTGCGCAGCGCGGGCAGCAGCGCCAGCGTGAGTGCGACCGCCCCGATGACGTTGACCTCCATCGTGACCCGCCACTCGTCGACCGTCGACTCCGCCACCCGGCCGGGAAACGCGGCCCCCGCGTTGTGGATCAACACGTCGAGCTCGTCGATGGGTTCGACGACCGCGGGCATCGAGTCTGCGTCCTGCAGGTCCAGCGGCCAGGTGGTGGCCCCCAGCCGTTGCGCGAGCGCATCGAGCCGGCCGGACGGCCTCCCGCCGAGCAACAGCGTGTGGGTGGGGGCGAGCGCGTCGGCGATGGCCGTGCCGAGCCCGCCCGCGGGGCCGGTGATGAACGCGGTCGGCATGCCGGTCACCCTACCGACTGCGATCATTGAGCAGATGGCACCCGATCCGAGCTTCGGCCCCACCCAGCTCGCTGCGCGCGCGGCGTACCTGCTGCGCGGCAACGACCTGGGTGTGATGACGACCGCCGCGCCGCTTCTGTACCCGCACATGTGGAGCTGGGACGCCGCTTTCGTCGCGATCGGCCTCGCGCCGCTGAGCGTCGAGCGGGCCGTCATCGAACTCGACACGCTGCTGTCGGCGCAGTGGGCCAACGGCATGATCCCCCACATCGTCTTCGCCAACGGCGTCGACGGTTACTTTCCCGGCCCCGCGCGGTGGGCGACGTCGGCGCTGGCCGCGAATGCACCCCGCTCGCGACACACATCGGGCATCACCCAGCCGCCGGTACACGCGATCGCGGTCCAGCGCATCCTCGACCGCGCCCGCTCCCGCGGTCGGTCCACCCGCGCGGTGGCCGAGGCGTTCCTCGACCGCAGGTGGGACGACCTGGTGGCATGGCATCGTTGGCTGGCCACGGCGCGCGACCCCAAAGAGCGCGGCCGCGTCACGCTATACCACGGCTGGGAGTCCGGGATGGACAACTCCCCGCGGTGGGATGCCGCCTACGCCAACGTGATTCCCGGTGCCGTGCCGGAGTACCAACGCGAGGACAACACCATCGTCACCGACGCCAGCCAACGGCCGTCGGACACCGAGTACGACCGCTACCTGTGGCTGGTCGAGGAGATGAAGTCGGCGCGATACGACGACGAGTTGCTGCCGAAGGTGATGAGCTTCGCCGTGGAGGACGTGTTCGTCTCGGCGATCCTCTCGGTGGCCTGCACGGTGCTCGCGGAGATCGGTGAAGACTACAAGCGTCCGCACGCCGACGTCAGGGATCTCTATTCCTGGGCCGAGCGGTTCCGGGCCGGCGTCATCGCGACGACCGACGAACGTACCGGCGCGGCAAGGGATTTCGATGTTCGCGCGGACAGGCTGGTTGCCACCGAGACGGTCGCGCAGTTCGCGCCGCTGCTGTGCGGCGGCCTGCCGCATGCGAAGGAACGCACGCTGCTGCGACTGTTGGAGGGACCGCGGTTCTGCGGGCATCCCGACCTGAAGTACGCGTTGATCCCCTCCACTTCGCCGGTGTCGCGCGACTTCCGCTCCAGGGAGTATTGGCGCGGGCCGGTCTGGCCGGTGATGACCTGGCTGTTCTCGTGGGCGTTCGCTCGCCGCGGCTGGGCCGAACGGTCGCTGGTCCTCCGGCGGGAAGGATTGCGGCAGGCCAGCGACGGCACGTTCGCCGAGTATTACGAGCCGTTCACCGGCGAACCGCTTGGCAGCATGCAGCAGTCATGGACCGCGGCGGCGGTGCTGGACTGGCTGGGCTGAACCTCAGTCTTCGTCCTGACCGGTTTCCTGATCGGCCAGGCGTTCCATCGGCCCGAGCGCTCTGGTGAGAATGTCGACGTCGTCGTCGGCGAGCTTGCCGAGCATCGCCGCGAGCGCGGCCCTGCGGGCGGCGAGTGCCTCGCGGTGCTGAACCAGCCCCTGCGGGGTGACCTCGACCAGCACGGCGCGCAGATCCGACGGGTCGCGCGAACGCTTCACCAGCCCGAGCTTCTCGAGCCTGCGGATCGCCACCGTCGTGGTCGGGGTGCGGACGCGTTCGTGGGCGGCCAGATCCGTCATCCGGATCGGGCCCTTCTCCAGCAGTGTCAGCAGGATCGACAGCTGCGCCAGCGTGAGGTCGCCCGCGGTGCCCCGGTTGGCGTCGCCGCGCCGCAGGACCGAGAACAGCTTGGAGAGAACGCGCTGAAGTTCAGCTGCCAGTTCGTCGACCTGCGCTTCGGCCTCCACCATAGTTCGCTAGTCTAACCTGTCAGATTCTGACTATATGCTTTCGCGCAAATTTGCGATCAGAGCACTTGCGACAGGAATCTCTGCAGGCGTTCGGTCTCCGCGCCGTCGAATATCTGCTCCGGCGGGCCGGATTCGACTACTTTGCCGTGGTCCATGAACACCACCGTGTCGGACGTCGAGCGGGCGAACCCCATTTCGTGTGTCACCACCACCATGGTCATGCCGTCGTCGCCGAGGTCGGCGATCAGCGCGAGGATCCCCTTCACGAGTTCGGGATCCAGCGCCGACGTGGCCTCGTCGAAGAACATCACCTGCGGCGCCATCGCCAGCGCGCGGGCGATCGCGACCCGCTGCTGTTGGCCGCCGGACAAGGTGGCGGGCCGGGCATCGGCCTTGTGTCGCAGATCAACTCGTTCCAGTTGAGCGAGTCCGAGCTCACGGGCCTCGTCGGCGCTGAGCTTCTTCAGCTTGCGCGGCGCCAACGTCACGTTGTCCAGCACGGTGCGGTGCGGGAACAGGTTGAAGTGCTGGAACACCATGCCGATCCGCTGCCGCAGCACATCGGGATCATCGGCCAGCACCGACTTGCCGTCGAGCAGGATGTCGCCCTCGTCGGGCTCGTAGAGCCGGTTGAGCGTTCGCAGCAGCGTCGACTTGCCCGACCCCGACGGCCCGATCACCGCGGCGGTGGTGCCGGCAGGCACGTCGATGTCGACGCCGCGCAGCACCGCATTGCGGCCGAACGACAGATGAATGTCTCTGCCCGCCAGAGAGACTGGTGTTGGTGTGGCAGGCATCAGATCATCTCCTGCGTCGATGCGGGGTTCAGCAGCGGATCTTCCGGCTCGGCGGGTTTGCCGGTACGCAGCCGTGCGTCGATGTAGTTGACCAGGTGTGTCAGCGGGATGGTCAGCACGAGATAGAACAGGCCCGCTGCCACGAGCGGCGAGAGGCTACCGGTCTGCGCGTTGAGGTCACGGCCCACCTGGAACAGTTCGCGCTGGTTGGCGACGAGGCCGAGGAAGTACACCAGTGAGCTGGCCTTCAGCAGCGAGATGAACTGGTTGACAAGTGCGGGCAGGACCCGCCGAACACCCTGGGGCACAACGACGAGTCGCATCGACGTCGAATAGCTGAAGCCCAGAGCCCGAGACGCTTCCAGCTGCCCGGGTTCCACGCTCTGGATGCCGGAGCGGAAGATCTCGCCGATGTAGGCCGCGGCCATCAGGCCAAGCGCAGCGATGCCGAGCGGATACGGGTTGTTGCCGGTGAGGCTGCCCACGACGGGTCCGACGCCGAGGCCGATCAGCAGGATGATCACCACTTCGGGCAGCCCGCGGAAGATGTCGGTGTAGACGCGCGCGGGCCAGCGCAGCAAGCGGGAGCGGGAGATGCCCGCGACGGCCAGCGCCATCCCGAGCAGCAGTCCGATCACGCTTGCGCTGACGGTCAGTATCAACGTGTTCGGCAGACCGGTCTTGAACAGGTCCGGTATCGCCTGCTTGTACAGCTCCCAGTCGAGGAACGAGTCGGCCAGCTGTGACAGCACCGACTTCGGTTGCGCCGCAGATGAGTCCGCTGCATCGCCCTGGTGGCTTGCGGCGATCGCGGCGAAGTCGGGCAGTTGCGGTAGCGGCGCCGCCTTGGAGCCCGGCTTCCAGCCCGGTGGCAGTTCGCGCGGTACCCAGTCGGAGTACAGCCGCGCCCATGTGCCATCGGCGATCACTGCGTCCAGCCCGGAGTTCAGCGCATCGATCAGCGGCTTGTTCTCCTTGGCGACCGCATAGGCCACGAAATTGTCCAAGCTGAAGGTGTTTTCGATGATCTCGGCGGGGTCGCCGGGCTGCACCGTGCCCTGCGCCTGCTGCGACGGCGCCACCCACGCGTCGATCTGCTTGCTCTTCAGGCTGGCGTAGACGGTGTTGTAGTCGGGAAATTTGACGGGGTCGAGCTTCAGCGAGTCGACGAGGTAGGCCTCTTGCACAGTGCCTTGCACGACGCCGATGCGCTGACCCGCGGCGAGCTTGTCGAATCCGGTGATGGGCGACCCCGTCGGCACCACGAGCGAGAAGTAACCGAAATCGTAGCCGTTGGTGAACCCGACGGTGCGCCTGCGCGCGTCGGTAGTGGTGATAGACGAGGAACCGACGTCGAAGCGGCGCGACGCCACCTGGGCGAGTAGGCCCGAGAATTCCGTCCCGACGAAATCGATTCGCAGACCGACCTTTTCGGCGATCGCGCGCAGCAACTCGTTGTCGAACCCGGTGAACTGACCCTGTGAGTTGATGCAGATGCTCGGCGGCGCGTCCGACAGGGTGCCGACGGTGAGCACTCCCGGTGTGCCGAGACCGAGGTTTTCGCTTCGCACCGAATTCAGCGGCACGACGCCCGGTGTCGTGTATTTGTCCTCGCCCGGACCGGCGGCGGCGGATGCCAGGTTGGTGGGCACCGTGCTCGCGCTGTCGACTCCGGGCGGCGCGCACTGGTCGGCGTCGGCGGTTGCGGGTGCTGCGGTCGGGAGACCGAAAGCCAGCAGTGCGACCAGCACGAGGACGAAGGCCTTGCCTGCCGGGCCCGTGAAGGAGGTCATCCAAGCCAACGTAGCCGCCTGGCGGCCGATGGAACCGGCTTCAGCTCATTCAGAATGCAACCGAGGGTTGCCTGTTCATGGGCGACGGGCTCAGCACGCCGCGGCGCACCAGTTCGGTGACCATGACGCGCCCCATGGTGTTCGCGCGGGCGGCGCACGCGGCGCGCGCACCGTCGGGGTCGTGGCCGCGGATGGCGCTGGTCTCGGTCTCGTAGAACGGCAGCATCTCTTCGTGGTTGTTCAGGTATGTCGCCCAGAACGACCGCGGCATGAAACTCTGCGAGGCGCGGATCTCGGCCAGCAGCCGCGGACCCGAGTACTCCTCGTTGATGGTCTGGCGGTACTGCCACGCCGCATCCTGGAATACCCGGGACTCGCGGTTGGCCCGCATGAATTCGGTCAGCGACTCGAGCTGTGACACCACGTGGGGCCGCGGGTCGTTGGCGGCGCGGGCCGACGCGATGCCCAACAGGACGCCGTGCAGCTCGTGGTGCTCCAGCACGACGGACTCGTCGAAGCGTTCGACGAACGCGCCCCTGTGATATCTGGTCGACAGAATTCCGTCGTGCTCGAGCTGGACGACGGCCTCCTGGATGGGCACCCGGCTCAATCCGAGTTCGTGCGCAACTTCGTTGCGGTCGACGCGATCACCCGAACGCAACTTCCCAGTCAGCACCAGGTTGATGATGTGAGAAACAACCTGGTCCTTCTCTTTAACTCCGTACCTCTTGGGCATCGCGGCGCAAGTTAACCACGCGAAACTGGCCCCGGGCAGAATTTGGCAGAATAAGACAGATTATGTGTGTCTGTGAAGTTCCTGGAGGTCAGGCGCCTGAGCGCAGGCTACCCTGCGCGCCGATCCCGCCACTGGCACAACGCTTCTGCCTCGCTCAGGTCGTAGTCCGGGCCGTTGACGCCGACGGTCAGAAGCGTCACGCCGAGGTCGGCGAGCGCGTCGGCCTCGGCGAGCAGCGCATCGGTGCCCTTACCGGCGACGCCGGCAGAGCGTTCGATGGCCGCCGGGTCGCGCCCGACGTCGGCGCAGTGGCGGGCAAGCACCTCCGCCTTCTTCGGGTACTCGCTGCTGTCGCTGAACGAATGCCAGATGTCGCCGTGCTCGGCCACCAGTCGCAGCGTCTTCTTCTCACCTCCGCCGCCGATCAGCACCGGGATGTGGCGCGTGGGCTGCGGGTTGAGCTTGCCCAGCCGTGAGGTGATGCGGGGGAACGCCTCGGCCAGGTCGTCGAGCCTGCTGCCGGCCGTGCCGAACTCATAGCCGTACTCGTCGTAGTCCTTCTGCTTCCATCCCGAGCCGATGCCGAGGATCAGCCTGCCGTCGGAGATGTTGTCGACGGTGCGGGCCATGTCGGCAAGCAGTTCCGGATTGCGATAGGAGTTGCACGTGACCAGCGCGCCGATCTCGATGCGCGATGTCTGCTCCGCCCACGCGCCGAGCATCGTCCAGCACTCGTAGTGCGGACCGTCGGGGTCGCCGTACAGCGGGAAGAAGTGATCCCAGTTGAAGGCGACGTCGACGCCGATGTCCTCGCAGCGGCGCACCGCGTCGCGGATGTGGCTGTAGGTGGGGGAGTGTTGCGGCTGCAGCTGCACGCCGACGCGGAGTTGAGAAGCCATCACTCCATCATTCCCGATCGGGTCGGGCGCCGATCACCCCGCGCAGGATGTCGACGAGCGCACCTGGCTGGTCGCCCTGCACGGAGTGGCCGGAGTCGGGCACGATGTGGGTGCGCAGGAATCCGGGGGCGCCCTTGGCGAACGCCTCGGCGTCGTCGTCGTTGACGAAGTAGGAGTTGGCGCCGCGGACCAGCGTCGTCGGCATGGTGATCGCGGGCACGTCGTCCCAGAGGCCGGCGAACGACTCCGGCACCGTCGGGCTTTCGGACTTCGCGCCTCGGAACGTGTCGTAGCGCCATGTCCAGGTGCCGTCGTCGAGTCGCCTCGAGTTGTGGAAAACCCCGCGCCGCAACGACTTCCGGTCCCGGTGTGGTGATGCCGCAACGGTCACGTCGAGCATCGCCTGAAAGCTTGGGAACTCCCGCTCGCCCTGAACGAGCGCGACGGCACCGAGTTGGGCCTTGGTCATCTGCTCGTGGCGTTCCGGCGCCGACGGGGTGACGTCGACGAGCACGAGTTCGGGAACGAGCGCGGGTTCGGTGGCGGCGATGCGCAGCGCGGTGAGACCGCCGAGCGACATCCCGACGACCAGGCGCGGGTGCGGCGCCCAATCGCGCAGCAGCGGGCGCAACGTCTCGGCGTTGGTCTTCGGGCCGTAGTCGCCGTCGTCGCGCCATGCCGAGCGGCCGTGTCCGGGCAGGTCGACAGCGAGCGCCGGGACGCCGAGCCCCAGTATGACGGTGTCCCAGGTGTGCGCATTCTGGCCACCGCCGTGCAGGAAGACCACCTGGGGGGCTTCATCACCCCACTTCAGCGCGCTGATGTCGCCCGATCCGATGCGTGCGACGGTCGGTAGCGCACCGGTGTGGCCGATCTGCTCGGCGTTCTCCGGCAGCAGCGCGAACTCGTCGAGGTCCAGCAGGTCGTCGTCGGAGATCTCGGCCATGGCTGGAACATTACGCACCGCCGATATTCAGGTGCGCTCGAAGCTGCGCTGTGTCAGCGTCGGTACATGGCTTCGACGGCGGGCGTAGAAGACGGACTGAGGATCCGCACCGCGGAGGACGCCGATTGGCCGGCGATGTCGTTGCTCGCGGCGACCTGTTTCGGTGCCTGGCGGTCGGACGAGGCGATCGAGGCGTGGCGGTCGGTGATGCCGGCGGGCGGTGCCCTCGTCGCGAGCGACGGATCCAGCCTCGTCGCGAGCGGCGGATCCAGCCTCGTCGGTGTTGCGCTGTATCTCGATCTGCGCTTGACGGTGCCGGGCGGGGCCGTGTTGCCGATGGCAGGCGTCTCGTGGGTCGTGGTGTCACCGACGCATCGCAGGCGCGGTGTGTTGACGGCGATGTTCACCGAACTGCACAGCAGGATGAGCGGTTACCCGATCGCCGGGTTGGAAGCCAGCGAGGCCACGATCTACGGCCGCTTCGGGTACGGCCCAGCCACGGTGAGGCGCGAATTCACCGTCGACCGGCGCGAGGCGAGATTCCACCCGGACGTGCCCGATCCTGGTGGGGTGATGCCGGTGCGGCCGACCGAGCATCGCGAGCGACTGGAGGACATCTATGAGCGGTGGCGGCTGGCGACGCCGGGCGGTCTGCACAGCCCGCGCGAACTGTGGGACGAACTGTTCGCCGACCGCGAGGAGTACAGGGACGGCGGCAGCGCGCTGTTCTGTCTTCTGCACGCCGACGGGTTCGCGCTCTACCGGGTGCACGGCGAGGAGAAGAACCGGATCGAGATCTCGAAGCTGGCCGCCGTGACGCCCGAAGCGCACATCGCGCTGTGGCGGGTCCTGCTCGGCATGGATCTGTACAAGCAGGTGAAGACCTGGACGCACCCCGATGACGTGTTGCCGTATCTGCTGACCGACCCGCGACTGGTGCGCACGACGCTGGTCGAGGATGCGCTGTGGCTGCGGCTGCTCGACATCCCTGTGGCTCTCGAGGCGCGCGGCTACGCGTCGGATGTGTCGGTGGTGCTCGGCGTCTCCGACGGCGTGCTCGGCGGTGGCGGCCGGTTCGCGCTGGATGTGCGCGACGGCAAGGCGCGCTGCGTGGCGACGGACGCGCCCGCCGACGTGCACACCGATCTGTCGGTGCTCGGCAGCCTGTACATGGGCGCACACCGGGCGTCGGCGTTCGCTACCGCAAACCGGTTGCGCTGCAACGACTCATCGCTGATAGCTCAGCTGGACGCGGCGTTCGCCGCCGACGTCCCAGCTGAGCTCGGCTTCGGGTTCTAGCCCTCGATGAACGTTTCGAGCTGCTCGCGCGCCACGTCGTCGGGCAGCTGCTTCGGCGGGCTCTTCATCAGGTAGGCCGACGCGGCGACGACCGTGCCGCCGATGCCGCGGTCCTTGGCGATCTTCGCCGCGCGCACCGCGTCGATGATGACGCCCGCCGAGTTCGGCGAGTCCCACACCTCGAGCTTGTACTCCAGGTTCAACGGAACGTCGCCGAAGGCACGCCCTTCCAGCCGCACGTACGCCCATTTGCGGTCGTCGAGCCAGCCGACGTGGTCGGACGGGCCGATGTGCACGTCCTTGGTCTTGAACTCGCGCTGCAGGTTGCTGGTGACGGCCTGGGTCTTGGAGATCTTCTTGCTCTCGAGGCGTTCGCGCTCGAGCATGTTCAGGAAGTCCATGTTGCCGCCGACGTTGAGCTGCATGGTGCGGTCGAGTTGCACACCGCGGTCCTCGAACAGCTTGGCCATCACGCGGTGGGTGATGGTCGCACCGACCTGGCTCTTGATGTCGTCGCCGCCGGTCGGCACGCCGGCGTCGGCGCACTTCTTGGCCCCCACCGGGTCGGAGGCGATGAACACCGGCAGCGCGTTGACGAATGCGACACCGGCGTCGATGGCGCACTGCGCGTAGAACTTGTCGGCTTCCTCGGATCCGACGGGCAGGTAGGACACCAGTACGTCGACCTCGTTGTCCTTGAGCACCTGCACGACGTCGACGGGATCGGCGTCGGAGACCTCGATGGTGTCGGCGTAGTACTTGCCGATGCCGTCGAGGGTCGGCCCGCGCTGCACGACGACGTCGGTCGGCGGCACGTCGGCGATCTTGATGGTGTTGTTCTCGGACGCGAAGATGGCCTCCGAAAGGTCGAAGCCGACCTTCTTGGCGTCGACGTCGAACGCGGCGACGAACTTGACGTCGCGGACGTGGTACGGGCCGAAGCGCACATGCATCAGTCCGGGAACCGTCTTGTTCTCGTCGGCGTCCTGGTAGTACTGCACACCTTGGACAAGCGATGCGGCGCAGTTGCCGACACCGACAATCGCGACCCGCACCTCGGCGCCCGGTGTCGCCGGCGATCCGGCTCCCGTGTTCTGTGTCATGGCGACGTTCTCCCTCTCCGATCCACGTGGAAATTCGTTGGTAGTTACTAGCTGGGGGTCTGCTCTGCGCGACCCTGCGCCACCCGCTCGGCCGCGATCAAATCGTTGAGCCACTTCACTTCGCGCTCGCTGGACTCCAGCCCCAGCTGGTGCAGCTGGCGGGTGTAGCGATCGAGCGAACTGCTGGCCCGCGCGACCGCTTCGCGAAGTCCCTCCCGGCGTTCCTCGACCTGGCGACGGCGGCCCTCCAGAATCCGCATCCTGGCCTCGGCCGGGGTGCGGTTGAAGAAGGCGAGATGAACGCCGAATCCGTCGTCGGTGTAATTCTGCGGACCTGTGTCGGCCACCAACTCGGCGAAGCGCTGCTTGCCTGCGTCGGTCAGCTGATACACCCGGCGGGCGCGGCGCACCTTGGGGCTGCCGTCCGGCGCCGCGTCTTCGACGATCAACCCGTCGGCCTGCATCCGCCGCAACGCGGGATACAGCGATCCGTACGAGAAGGCCCGAAAGGCGCCGAGCAGGCCGGTCAGCCGCTTGCGCAGCTCGTAGCCATGCATGGGCGACTCGAGCAGGAGTCCCAGTACCGCGAGCTCCAGCATCGAACCACCTCCTTTGCCTTCCGCTGCGCCGGGAGCGCTGAGTCGTTACGACGTCCCGACACCTCGCGCAATAGTATCGCGCCGATATATTCGTCGCTACACACGGGGCCGCGGAAAGCTGCTGACCTGCGGTTTCAGCTGGGCTCGTTGATCTGCTTGATCGAGCCGTCGGGCGCCAGGTCGATGTAGCCGCTGCCGAAATCGCTGCTGAGGTAGATGCGGACGTTGACCGCCTCAGGCGTGGCAGGGTCCTTCGACGGCTCGATGTCGATCCAGGTGTCGGAGATGTCCTTGCGCTGCATCCGCAACGACTCGGGGGCGCCGCGCAGCACCGCGACGGTCTGCTCGAAGTCGAACTTCGCCAGGTCGACGACGCGATCGTCGGAGTCGACCGTCGTCGTGGAGTACGGGTCGCCCCAGCCGCCTCGGTAGTCGTACATGAGTTTGCGTCGCGGGTCCTCGGTGTCCGGCCGGTACAGCGTCGCCCGGTCGGGGCGGATGTTCATCTCGAAGCCCCTGGTGTCGCCGAATTTCTGGCGCATCTGCTCGAACAACCCGTTGAGCCCACCCATCGACTGCAACTGCCGGGGCGGCGTGAGCACCTTGGCGGGAACGCCGTCGGACTTGGCGCCGGGGTCGGTCTGGAAGCTCAGCGGCGAACTGGTGTTGCCGTAGAGCCCCCACCCGATGCCCATCCCGAAGAGCACCAGCACAGCCGCCGTCGCCAGCCGCAGACCCCAGCCTGAGCCTGCGGGCAGCCGGAAACCCTTCTTGAGGGTTGGCAGTGTGACCGGCGCGTTGGCGGTCTGCAGGTCGTCGACCAACGACCGCAGCTCGCCGAGCGTGGCGGCGTTGGTGGCCCGGCTCACCCGCTGCCGGTGTTCCTCCATCGACAGCTGTCCTTCGGCGAGCGCGGTGTCGAGTACCTGGCAGGTATCGGTGCGATCGCTGTCCTTGGCGCGGGTGCTCGAGGTCTGCCGGTTTGCCACGAGAGATGATCGTAGGGGTCAGTTCGGATATTCGACGCGCTTGACGGTGGCTGCGCCGTCGAGGTAGATCCACCCGACGGCACCGGTGTCGGTGGTGACCTTCACCAGCAGCTCCAGCGCTCCCGGCGCCGGCGGCTCGGACACGTAGTCGATGTCGATGACGCTGTCTGCGACGTCCCCCGGCGCGATCCGCAGCGTCTCCGGTGCGGCCTGCAGTGCGGCGGCGGCCGCCTGCACGTCGAACGCGCCGAGATCGGTCAGGTCGTCGGTGTCGGAGCGCGGCCGCGTCGACGGGTCACCCCAGCCGCGGTCGAAGGTGTAGACGAGCTTGGCGGCGCCGTCGTCGGGATCGGGCCGGGCCAGCATCGCCTCGTCGGACATGATCGCGAGTTCGTAACCCGTCGTGTCGCCGAACCTCGCGCGAATCTGGTCGAGCAGCAAGGCCATTCCGTCAGCGGTGTGCAAATTCGGCGGCGGCCCGATCACGACCGGGGCCGGGTCGGCGGGAGTCGAGGTCGGCCGGTCCGCCTGGCTGGACGGTTCGGCGGCCAGCTCGTGGGTCTCGGGCGCGGCCGCTGCTGAAGTCGACGTGGCCGTGGTGCCCGACGACCGCGACCCGTCGCCGAGCAGAAGCACGGCCAGGCCGCTGACGATCACCGCCGCGACCGTGACACCGACGAGGACGAGCCGACGCCGACCCGTCGTCGCGCCGCTGCTGACCATCGGCTGCGCGGCACCCGTCGTCTGCAGGTCGGCGGTCAACGGTTCGAGCTCACCAAGCGTCGCAGCATCGAGGGCCGCGCTCACCCGCTGGCGGTGCTCGGTCATCGTCAGCTGACCTTCGGCGAGCGCGGTGTCGAGTATCTGACAGATCGCGGTGCGGTCGCTGTCCTTTGCCCTGGTGCCGGGTCCCTGCCACATCGCCACGAAACAGAATCGTAGGAGCGCGGCACGGGATTGCTGTGCCGTTTGAGGCGCTGGGCGCCGCGCGCGTCGCATTCGACGAGCGCACCCCCGTGCCGACGGCGCGCCGCGCGACCCCGCCGACCCGTCACACCCCTGCGGTGGCGGGGCCGACGTACTCTGGTCACCGTGCGATTGCAGCGACAGGTTGTGGACTACGCGCTTCGGCGGCGGTCCCTGCTGGCTGAGGTCTACTCGGGGCGCACCGGCGTCTCGGAGGTCTGCGACGCCAACCCGTACTTGCTGCGTGCGGCGAAATTCCATGGCAAGCCCAGTTCGGTGATGTGCCCGATCTGCCGCAAGGAGCAACTGACGCTGGTGTCGTGGGTGTTTGGGGACCACCTCGGCGCGGTATCCGGTTCTGCGCGGACCGCCGAAGAATTGGTCCTACTGGCGTCCCGCTACGACGAATTCTCGGTACACGTGGTGGAGGTATGCCGGACCTGCAGCTGGAATCACCTGGTCAAGTCCTACGTGCTCGGCGCGGTTCGGCCGACTGGCCCGACCCGTGGATCACGCTCGACGCGGACCGCGCGCAAC
>JAEZKH010000452.1 GCA_023415515.1 Actinomycetes bacterium | reverse complement strand
ATCCCGTTGGCGTACCTTCTGCACCACTACACGAGGGCGCGTAGCGCGGGGACCAACAACGCCAGCGCTCGGCCGCGATGCGATGCCGCGTCCTTCTCCTCCGCCGTCAGTTCTGCGGCCGTCCGCGTGAGGCCTTCCGGAACGAACACTGGGTCGTAGCCGAATCCGCCGTCGCCCAGGGGTTCTCGCGCAATTGTCCCCGGCCAGGTGCCGCGCACGACGAGTTCTCCGGCCGGGGACACCAGCGCACACGCGGAAACGAAGGCGGCTCCGCGCCGCTCGTCGGGGACATCGCGAAGTTGCGCCAGCAGCAGTGCCGTGTTGGCGGCGTCCTGCCCGTGCACCCCTGCCCAGCGCGCCGACAGCACACCGGGCATTCCGTTGAGCGCGTCGACCTCCAACCCGGAGTCGTCGGCCACGCTCGCCAGGCCGGTTGCCTGGAAAGCGTCACGCGCCTTCGCCAGCGCGTTCTCCTCGAAGGTCGCAGCCGTCTCCGGTCGCTCGTCGAATGCGGCGACATCGTCAAGCGACAACAAGGTCAGGCCCGAGATGCCCGCCGCGTCGAGCACCCGCCGCAGTTCGACGAGCTTCTTGCGATTGCGGCTGGCGACAAGCAGATCGGTCACACGCCACAGGCTATCCACCCGTGTCGTCCGCTACGGACAGGTGACGACGACCTCGAACGGCTTGGTGACGATCTGCTCCGGCGACAACGCGGGGTTCAGGTCCAACGCATGACCAGTGACATCGAAGGTGTCACCGGTCACGCTCACCGCGGCATCGGTGAACCCTTGGGTCTCGTCGAACATCAGCACGGAGTCGCCGACCACCACGGACACATCGATCACCCGCGTTCGATCGGCGGACAGCGTGATGTCGGCGCCACCTGCCTCGCGGTCGAACGCTGGATCCGACCCGGTGAGAAACGACTTCTCGGCCACGATCACGAACCGATCGGCGGCGGAGCATGGACCCGAACCTACGATCAAACGCCGTTGCCCGTGTCGGTTTCCCTGACTGCAGGCCATGACCTGCGGTCAGCTGCCGAACGCCTTCTTCGCCGGAACATCGGACTCCGGCAACTCGCCGGGGTACGGCTTCTCCAAGGCCTCCCGCTGGATCACGAACAACTGCTCGCAGGCCGCCAGCGCTGCGTCGAGCAGCTTGTCGAGGGTTGAGCGCGGGAACGTCGCACCTTCACCGGTGCCCTGGATCTCCACCAGCGTGCCGGTGTCGGTGGCGACGACGTTCATGTCGACTTCGGCGCGGGAGTCCTCGGTGTACGGCAGATCGGTGCGGACGCGGCCATCCACGACCCCGACGCTGACCGCAGCTATCGCACACGACAGCGGCCGCGGATCAGCCAGCTTGCCCGCCGCCGCCAACCATGTCACCGCATCGGCCAGCGCCACATAGGCACCCGTGATGGCCGCGGTGCGAGTGCCGCCGTCGGCCTGTAGCACATCGCAGTCGATGGCGATGGTGTTCTCGCCCAGCGCAGCGAGGTCGATGCAGGCCCGCAGTGACCGACCGATCAACCGGCTGATCTCCTGGGTGCGGCCGCCGAGCTTGCCTCGCACCGACTCACGATCCGATCGGTCGTGGGTGGCAGCGGGCAGCATCGCGTACTCCGCCGTCAACCAGCCCTGCCCCGACCCCTTGCGCCAGCGCGGCACGCCCTCGGTGACGCTCGCCGTGCACATGACGCGGGTCTGCCCGAATTCCACGAGCACCGAACCCGCCGGATGAGAGGTGAACCCCCGGGTGATGACCACCGGCCGCAACTCGTCGTCGAGCCGACCGTCTTCTCGTCTGGACACCCGCCAACCCTAGCCGGTGGCGCCGTCGTCAATGCCGGGTGACGGGGAAGGACTCCCCGCACACCACGGCGTGCACGGGCCCGTCGAATTCGGCTTTCGCCTCGCTGATCACGTCCTCGCGGGACGTCCACGGCGGAATGTGCGTCAACAAGAGTTCGGCTACGCCCGCCCGCGCCGCGGCCTGACCCGCCTCGGTACCGGACAGGTGGAGGTTCGGCGGACGCGACGAGTCGTGCGTCCACGACGCCTCGCAAAGAAACACATCGGCGCCGCGCGCCAAGTCGACGAGCTCATCACATGCGCCGGTGTCGCCGCTGTAGACCAACGTCGCACCCGACGGATCGGTGATCCGCATCCCGTACGACTCGGTGGGGTGGGCCACCAGACGCGGCTCGACCGTCAACGCTCCGATCTGCACCGGCTCCCTGTCCATCCAGTGCCGGATATCGAAAATGTCACTGAAATCATCGATTTCGGCCCCCTCGGGCGACGACGCCGCGCCAAGCCGAGCCCACGTCTTCTTCGGGCCGTACATCAAGCCGCGTTCGGACGCGGGCGACGGATGGTAGCGGCGCCACACGAACAAGCCGGGCAGATCGAGACAATGGTCGGCGTGCAGATGCGACAGCAAAACATGCACCGCGTTCGGATCGGCATGGCGCTGCAGCGCTCCGAGGACTCCGCCGCCGAAATCGATGACGACAGGCGGGGTGTCGGGTGCGCTCAACAAATACCCCGACGCTGGCGAATCAGGCCCGACCACACTGCCGGAGCAACCGAGAACGGTGATTCGCACGTCCACTAGCTTGCCATGCCCACCACGCCGATGACGAAAACATCATCGGATCGATAGGGGAAAGTCATCATTGCCCGACAACGTGACGCTGAACAGGTCGAACACCGTCAAGAGACGGACCAAGGAATCGGGCCGCGAGTGTGGTGAAGGCCTCAGGATCGCCGGTGGCCTCGAACTGCCGTGTGGGGGCGGATGCCTCCGGGTCGACAGGGTGCGGGCGAAGCAAATCCAATTCGGTGAGCACTCGAAGCAGATCCTTGGCGGTCTCCTCGGCGCTCGACACCAAGGTGACCGACTCCCCTATCGCCAATTGGATGAGCCCCGACAGCATCGGATAGTGCGTGCAGCCGAGCACGAGCGTGTCGACGTCGGCGCGCTGCAGCGGTTCGAGGTATGCCTCGGCCAGACCGAGCACCTGCCTGCCGCTGGTGACGCCGCGCTCGACGAAGTCGACGAAGCGCGGGCAGGCCACCCCCGTCACCTCGATGTCGCGTGCCGCGGCGAACGCATCCTGATACGCCCCCGACGCGATCGTGGCCTCCGTCCCGATGACTCCGATGCGGCCGGTGCGGGTGGCGGCCACCGCGCGGCGCACCGCAGGCAGGATGACCTCGACAACGGGCACCGGCGCGTAGCGCTCGCGGGCATCCCTCAGGCACGCCGACGACGCGGTGTTGCACGCGATCACCAATGCCTTGACTCCGCGCTGCACCAGGTCGTCGCCGATCGCGAGCGCGTGTGCCCGGATCTCGGGAATCGTCAGCGGTCCATAGGGGCCGTTACCGGTGTCTCCCACGTAGACGATGTGCTCATCGGGCAGTTGATCGATGATCGCGCGGGCGACGGTCAGTCCGCCGACGCCGGAATCGAAGACCCCGACGGGCGCCAGTACCTGTTCGCTCCCCGCGCGAGCGCTCGTCGGTGCCGGTTCGCTCCTCGCGCGAGCGCTCGTCGGTAACGAACTCACGTGCCGTAGTTCGGCAGCGGCGTGCGTTTGCGCGCCTCGCGCGCCTTGCGCTCCGGCCCGGACAGAAGGTAGGCGGCCAGCACACCTGCGATCGCACCGCACAGGTGTCCTTGCCAGGACACGCCCGGCGTGCCGGGAAGAACCCCCAGCAGGACGCCGCCATAGACGAACAGGACCACGACACCGACGACGATCTCCCACACCTTGCGGGTGAAGAAGCCGAACACGATCAGGAAGGCGAGCCAGCCGAAGATCAGGCCCGACGCGCCGACATGGTTGGTTTCACAGCGCACGCCGACATACGGGCAATGCGTGCCGATATTGCCGATCAACCATGTGCCGAAGCCGCCCACGATCCAGACGATCGCCGTCGCGAAGATGAAACGCGACATGCCCGCCAGCGTCATCAGAAAGCCGAGGATCAGCGCCGGGATGGTGTTCGCGATGAGGTGGTCCCAGTTGGAGTGCAGCAGCGGCGCGAAGACGATCCCGATCAGGCCATCGGTCTCCAGTGGCCGGATGCCGTTGTCATCCAGCCGATGATTCGACAGCGAGTCGAACAGTTCGATGACGTAGAGCAGCGCGACGAAGCTGACGATGGTGACGCCGCCGACCATCCACGCGGGACGTTTCTCCGACGGCGCAGGCTGCATCGGATGGCCCGAACCGGTCATGCGTTATCGATTCGCTCGCAAGCGTCGCTCATGCGCCGTCGATTCGCTCGCAAGCGTCACTCATGCCCACAACTGCCCTTCCAAAGCGTCTTCCGCTTCGTCAAGGCTACCGGTGTAAGCCCCGGTCGACAGATACTTCCAGCCGGCGTCGGCGACGATGAACGCGATGTCGGCGCGTTCTCCCGCCTTGATCGCCTTCGCCGCTATGCCCAGCGCCGCATGCAGCACCGCGCCGGTCGAGATGCCCGCGAAAATACCCTCCACCTCGACGAGTTCGCGCGTCCTTTTCACCGCGTCGAACGACCCGACCGAGAACCGCGTCGTGAGCACGTCTGGGTCGTACAACTCGGGGATGAAGCCCTCGTCGATGTTGCGCAGTGCGTAGACCCCTTCGCCGTAGCGGGGTTCGGCGGCCACGATCTGAACGCCGGGAACCTGCTCGCGCAGATATCGACCGGTCCCCATCAGAGTGCCCGTGGTGCCGAGTCCGGCGACAAAGTGGGTGATCTCCGGCAAGTCGGCCAGCAGTTCGGGTCCCGTGCCCTCGTAGTGAGCATCGGTGTTCGCCGGATTGCCGTACTGGTAGAGCATCACCCACTCGGGGTTCTGCGCGGCCAGTTCCTTGGCGTGCGCGACCGCCGTGTTCGAACCGCCCTCAGCGGGCGAGAAGATGATCCGCGCGCCGTACAGCTCGAGTAGCTGGCGCCGCTCGATCGACGTGTTCTCCGGCATCACGCAGATCAACTTGTAGCCCTTGAGCAGCGCGGCCATCGCCAGCGAGATGCCGGTGTTGCCGCTCGTCGGCTCCAGGATCGTGGCGCCCGGCTGCAGCAGGCCGTCGCGTTCGGCCTGTTGGATCATCCGCAGCGCGGGCCGGTCCTTGATGGAGCCCGTCGGGTTGCGGTCCTCGAGCTTCGCCCACAACCGCACGTGCGGCTCGCCGTCGGCGTCGTCCCACCGCGGGGACAACCGGCGCAGTCCGACCAGTGGCGTGTTGCCGAGTGCGTCGAGCAGGGAGTCGTACCGCGTCAAAGTCAGCCACCCGCCACGGCGGGCAGGATCGTGACCGAGTCGCCGTCGGAGATCTCGGTCTCGAGGCCACCGGAGAACCGAACGTCTTCGTCGTTGACGTAGATGTTCACGAAGCGGTGCAGCTTGCCGTCATCGACGAGACGCTCGGAGATGCCCGAGTAGTTGGACTCCAGGTCGTCGATCACGGCCTGCAGGGTGTCGCCCGAGGCGCTCACCCGCTTCTCGCCACCGGTGTGGCTACGCAGGATGGTGGGGACGGAGACGGTGACGGTCATTGACTCGGGCCTTTCTGGTACTGCTCGACAATGGTGACGGGTTCCTCGGTGACGATGCCGTCGACGATGCGGTAGCTGCGCAGCTCGTGCTCGTCGGGGTCGCGGGTGGACACCAGAACGTAGTGGGCATCGGGTTCCGACGCATAGGCGATGTCGGTGCGGCTGGGGTACGCCTCGGTGGCGGTGTGCGAGTGATAGATGACGACGGGCACTTCGTCAGCGACTTCCATCGCCCGCCACACCTTCAACTGCTCCATCGAATCGAAGCGGTAGAAAGTGGGCGACCGCTCGGCGTTGATCATCGGGATGTGTCGTTCGGGGCGGTCGGACCCGTCAGGCCCGGCCAGAACGCCACAGGCTTCGTCCGGATGATCCTCGCGGGCATGCGCGACCATGGCGTCGACGAGGTCGGCGCGTATCAGCAGCACAGCCCCTTCCCCTTTCTTCTCATGCCTTCTCTGCGAATGCTCCGGGCAACATGTCCCGGTACGTGGGTATTCCGGCCACCGACTCTGCCGCAAGCATCCCGACGAGCACCGCGCGGGCCAACACGTCCGCCGCAGCGGCGCCGACGGCGGTCATCAAAGGCACCTCCGGACTCATGGAGGCGGGCGTCTCGGGATCCGGGGGCACCTCGACAGCACCGGTGGCCAGCGCGAACACCGTATCGCCATCCAGCGGTGTGTGGCACGGCCGGATGGTGCGGGCCAGGCCGTCGTGGGCGGCGACCGCCACCCGCCGGCATGCCGCCGGGCTCATCACGGCGTCGGTGGCGACGACCGCGATGGTGGTGTTGAGCGGGCTCAGCTCGGTGCGCCGGCCGGCGTAAGCGGCCAGCTGATCCTGCGGCGGCGGAACAAGGCCGAACTCCGCTATCTGATCGGCCTGCCAGGGCAGCCCGGTCGCCGGGTCGACGCCGTCACCTGCGGCATTGACGACGACGATTGCTCCGACGGTGACGCCGATGTCGGTGAGGCTGACCGATGCGGTGCCGACACCGCCCTTGAGCACGCCGATCCGGGCGCCGGTGCCCGCACCGACGGTGCCGACGGCGACCTCCTCGGACGCTGCCTGCGCGGCGCGGTACCCGAAATCGGCGGTCGGCCTGCAGCCCCAGCCGCCGACCGGCAGGTCGAAGATGACTGCGGCGGGCACGATCGGGACCACTCCGCCATCCATCGCAACACCACGGCCGTTCTCCTCCAGCCACCGCATCACGCCGTCGGCCGCCGCGAGACCGTAGGCACTGCCGCCGCTGAGAACGACCGCGTCGACGTGGCGAACGGAGTTGATCGGATCGAGGAGGTCGGTCTCCCTGGTGCCCGGCGCACCGCCCCGTCCGTCGACGGCGCCGACGGTGCCCGGCGGGGTGAGCACGACCGTCGTGCCGCTGGCCCAACCCGAGCCGAGCGTCACGTCGGGGTCGATACGTTGATGCTGTCCGACGCGGACCCCGCCGATGTCGGTGATCGAGTTCATGTCTTTCCCAACAGTCCGAGGACCAGGTATTCCTGCAACACGGTCAGCCACTGGTACACGTCGAAATGCCCGGCCATCGGATGGTCGGCAGGCAGCCGGTCGGGGCCGTCGGCGCCGATGTCGAGCATGGTTCCGAGCGCGAGGCGGACGTCGTTGACCGCCGCTGCCCATGCGTGGGCGTCCTCCTCGGTCAGCTCGAACCGGCCGCCCCCGTTCGGCACCGTGGCCAAAACACGTTGTGCGGCATCCCGTTTGGCAGCGATGATCTCGGGCTCGTGCAGACTGCGCAGCGCGCTGTTCAGACTCTCCGCGGTGCCCGAGCCGGCTGGGTGGTCATTCTGCGGACGGAAGAAGTCGGGCAGCAGCCGCTTCATCGTGTCGTCCTCAGGCGGACGCGAGTTGCCTGTCTTCAATCCGGTGATCGCCTCGAGTTCGTCTGGGGGCGCTGATGATTCGCGCTCTTCCAGCATCGCCACCATCGACGTCACCAGGCTTTCGAGCAGCCCTGCCTCGTGCGCGGCCAGCGACGATCGAAAGCGCGGGCCGTCTGCGGTGTCGACCCGTTTCCACTTGCGCACTATTGCGTCCCGGCTCCGTTTTCAGCGATCGTGTTGCATGGTCGCCCACAAGCCCGCCGCGTGCAGCTTGGAGACATCGACTTCCATCGACTCGCGGCTGCCCGCGGACACCACCGCCTTGCCTTCGTTGTGAACCTGCAGCATCAGCTTGGTGGCGTGCGGCTCGCTGTAGCCGAACAACTTCTGGAAGACGTAGGTCACATAGGTCATCAGGTTGACGGGGTCGTCCCAGACGACGGTCACCCACGGGGACTCGGTGTCCTCGGCGGTATCTTTGTGCGTCTCCTCGCGAGTTCCCGGACGGGTCTTCGCTGGGGTAACCATGTGCCCAGAATAGCCGGGGCCTGACGGGGCCGGACAACGGTTACGGTTGCGGGGTGACGGCGGCGCTGCTGACTGACAAATACGAGCTGACCATGCTCGCGGCTGCGCTGCGGGACGGTACGGCGGACCGGCGCACCACGTTCGAGGTGTTCGCCCGCCGGCTGCCGGAGGGGCGGCGCTACGGCGTCGTGGCGGGCACCGCGCGGTTCGTGGACGCCCTTTCCGATTTCACGTTCAATGGCGCCGCGCTGGAGTCGCTTTCGGATTTCCTCGATGACAAGACGCTCGGCTATCTCGCCGACTACCGGTTCCGCGGGGCCGTCGACGGCTACGCCGAAGGCGATTTGTACTTCCCCGGGTCGCCGGTGCTGGCTGTCCACGGCACGTTCGGCGAATGCGTCGTGCTCGAGACGCTGGCCTTGTCGATCCTGAACCACGACAGCGCGATCGCGTCGGCGGCGGCCAGGATGGCCTGTGCCGCCGAGGGCCGCACATTGATCGAGATGGGCTCGCGGCGCACGCACGAGAAGGCCGCCGTCGCCGCCGCGCGGGCGGCCTATCTCGCCGGGTTCGCCGGGTCGTCGAACCTCGAGGCGCAGCGCCGCTACGGGGTGCCCGCGCTGGGCACCAGCGCGCACGCGTTCACTCTGCTGCACACGATGCAGAACGGCCCCGACGAGAAGGCCGCGTTCCGCGCACAGGTCGACGCGCTCGGGGTGGGCACCACCTTGCTCGTCGACACCTACGACATCACGCAGGGCGTGGTGAATGCCGTCGAGGCAGCGGGGCCGCAGCTGGGGGCGGTCCGCATCGACTCCGGCGACCTCGGCGTGCTGGCACGACAGGTGCGCGCCCAACTCGACAGCCTCGGTGCGACCCAGACGCGCATCGTCGTGTCGGGTGATCTCGACGAGTTCGCGATCGCCGGGCTGCGCGCCGAACCGGTCGACATCTACGGCGTTGGAACCGCGGTGGTGACCGGCTCGGGCGCGCCGACGGCGGGCATGGTCTACAAGCTGGTCGAGGTGGACGGGATGCCGGTGGAGAAGCGCAGCCTCCACAAGCAGTCCCATGGTGGTCGCAAGAAAGCTCTGCGGCTGGCCAAGCCGTCGGGAACCATCGTCGAGGAGGTCGTCCATCCCGCCGCCCGGCCCGCCCCCGAGTCGGAACTGGTCGCCCGCCACCTGACGATCCCGCTCGTCGAGAACGGCGAGCCCGTCGCCGACCTGAGCCTTGCGGCCGCCCGGGACAGGGTGGCGGCCGGCCTGCACAGCCTGCCGTGGGACGGCTTGAAACTGTCCCGCGGGGAGGCCGCGATCACGACCCGCATGGTGCCGCCCGCAGGCAGAGGCAATTAGGAGGAGCCACGCCGGACGCAGCTCCCGTCACCGAACTGCTCGCCACCGCGGTCGCCGCGCTCGGCGGCAGCGAGCGCCGCGGCCAAGTCCAGATGGCCGAGGCCGTGGCCGAGGCTTTCGATTCCGGAGAACACCTTGCTGTGCAGGCCGGCACAGGGACCGGCAAGTCGCTTGCCTACCTGGTGCCGGCCATCGCGCGGGCGGTGCGCACCGACGAACCTGTGGTGGTGTCGACGGCGACCATCGCGCTTCAGCGTCAACTCGTCGACCGCGACCTGCCTGCGCTGGCGGATTCGCTGACCGGCGCGCTGCCGAGAAGGCCGAAGTTCGCTCTGCTCAAGGGTCGCGGAAACTATCTGTGCCTGAACAAGATTCACAACGGATCGGCGACGGAACCCGATGACGTGCCGCAGGAGGAATTGTTCGACGCGACGGCCTCGACGGCACTCGGACGTGACGTGCAGCGTCTCGTCACATGGTCGTCGAGCACCGACACCGGGGACCGCGACGAGCTGACACCTGGCGTGCCGGATCGGTCGTGGGCGCAGGTCAGCGTGTCGGCAAGGGAGTGCATCGGGGCGGCGCGGTGTCCGTTCGGAACCGACTGCTTCGCGGAGAAGGCGCGCGACACGGCGGGCCACGCAGACGTCGTCGTCACCAACCACGCACTGTTGGCCATCGACGCCATCTCTGATGCCGCCGTGCTTCCCGAGCACCGACTGCTCGTCGTCGACGAAGCGCACGAACTCGCCGACCGGGTGACCGGTGTGGCGACCGCCGAATTGTCCAGCGCGGTCCTCACCGCTGCCCAGCGGCGCGTCGCGCGCCTCGTCGAACCTGAACTGTCGCAACGGCTGGAGGCCGCGACGGCAACATTCGTATCCGCGATCCACGACGCCACGCCGGGACGGATCGATCGCCTCGACGACGACATGACGACGTATTTGACCGCTCTGCGGGACGCCGCAAGCAGGATTCGTTCGGCGATCGACACGTCGCCGTCTGACCCGAAGGCAGCGTCGGCGCGCGCGGAGGCGGTGACGGCGCTGTCGGATGTCAGTGACACCGCGACGCGCATCGTGGCCTCCTTCGTGCCGGAGATACCGAACCGCGACGACGTGGTGTGGCTCGACCATGAGGACGCGCACGTGTGGGGCCACGGCCGAAGGCCAGGGGAGAGCACCAAAGGCGCAAGCGGAGGTATCAGAGCCGTCCTGCGCGTTGCGCCACTGTCGGTGGCGGCCCTGTTGCGCAACAGGCTTTTCGAGCAGTCCACCGCCGTGCTGACATCGGCGACGCTGACCGTCGGCGGTTCGTTCGATGCGATGGCGGCGGCATGGGGGCTGACAGCCGGCGAGGAGCCGCCGGCTTGGCGGGGTCTCGACGTCGGCTCGCCGTTCGAACACGCGAAATCGGGAATCCTCTATGTGGCAGCGCATTTGCCGCCACCGGGACGTGACGGAACGGGGTCGGCCGAGCAACTCGACGAGATTCAGGCGCTCATCTCAGCCGCGGGCGGCCGGACTCTCGGCCTCTTCTCATCGATGCGGGCCGCACGCGCCGCTGCCGAGGTCATGCGGGAGCGACTGCGAACCCCGGTGCTGTGCCAGGGCGACGACACCACCTCCGCGCTCGTGACACAGTTCGCCGACGACGCCTCGACGTCGTTGTTCGGCACACTGTCGCTGTGGCAGGGCGTCGACGTGCCCGGCCCGTCGCTGTCGCTGGTGCTGATCGACCGGATCCCGTTCCCGCGGCCCGATGACCCGCTGCTCTCGGCGCGTCAGCGGGCGGTCGCTGCCCGCGGCGGCAACGGCTTCATGGAGGTCGCGGCAAGCCACGCCGCGCTGCTGCTCGCTCAGGGGGCGGGCAGGCTGCTGAGGCGCACCGATGATCGCGGCGTGGTGGCGGTGCTGGACTCCCGCATGGCGACCGCGCGCTACTCCGGGTATCTGCGCGCGTCGCTGCCACCGTTCTGGGCCACCACGGATGCCGTGCTGGTCCGACAAGCGCTGGAACGGCTCCATACCGCCAACGCGGCGCTATCGTGACGCGATGAGCCGACATCGCTGCACCGCTGCCGTGCTGACGGTCGGCGCCGCTCTGCTCCTCGCCTCCTGTTCGACGACGGTCGAGGGCACGGCCGTCTCCGTCTTCGACGATCCGTTCAAGGTGGCGGGTATGCCGGCCGTCGACGGGCCGACGGGCCTGCGACCTGGCGCCAAGGCCCCGTCGCGCGAGGTCGAGAACGGCGACGGCGGTGAGATCGACGAACTCGCTGCATCGTCGATCAGTGACATCGAGGACTTCTGGGAGACCACCTTCCCCGCGACGTTCGACGACCACGACTTCATCCCCGTCAAGAAGTTGATCTCTTGGGACGCCGACGGATACGAGAGCGAAGCGTTCTGTGGCAACGACACCTACGGATTGGAGAATGCGGGCTACTGCTTCCCCAACCGCACCATCGGATGGGACCGCGGCAGGCTACTGCCCGCGATGAGAGACGCCTTCGGCGACATCGCCATCACCAATGTGCTGGCCCACGAGTACGGCCACGCCATCCAGCACCTTGCGGGGCTGGACGACAACGACATTCCGACCCTGGTCGCTGAGCAACAGGCCGACTGTTACGCGGGCGCCTACATGCGCTGGGTGGCCGAAGGGAACTCCGACCGATTCACACTGAGCACCGGCGACGGACTCAACAGCCTGCTGGCAGCGGTGATCTCGTTCCGTGATCCGGTACTCAGCGAGGACATGTACCTACCGGGCGCCAACGACCACGGATCGGCTTTCGAACGAATCACCGCGTTCCAGTTCGGGTTCATCGACGGTGCAGCCTCATGTGCGCGGATCGACGAGAAAGAGGTCACGCAGCGGCGTGGCGATCTGCCGGTTGAGCTGCAGCGAAACCAGACGGGCGAATGGCCGGTCAGCGAGGAGTCGGTAACGGCGGTCGTCGAAGCGCTCGAGCAACTGTTCTCGCCTGCCGACCCGCCGAAGCTCAGCCTCGAGCCGGATTCGGCGCAAGGCTGCCCGGACGCGCGCCCGAGCCCGCCGGTCTCGTATTGTCCGGCCACCAACACCATCGCCGTCGACATGGCGGAGTTGGCGGAGATGGGTACGCCATCGGCTCAGGACACCAGCGACAACGGCGGCACCGTGTCGGGTGACAACACTGCATATTCGATCCTCGTGTCGCGGTACATGCTGGCCGTTCAGCACGACCGCGGCGGGATGATCCTCGACAACGCCGAGGCCGCGCTGCGGACGGCCTGCCTCACCGGCGTCGCCACCACGAAGATGACCGATCCCGTCACGACGGCAGACGGCAACACTGTGGCGCTCACCGCAGGCGACCTCGACGAGGCGGTGTCGGGCTTGCTCACCAATGGCCTGGCGGCCAGCGACGTGAACGGCGAGACCGTGCCGTCCGGGTTCTCCAGGATGGATGCCTTCCGCGTCGGCGTGCTCGGCGACGAGGAGCGCTGCCTCAAGCGCTTCCCTTAGACCTTCTTGGTCACGCCGTAATAGCCGAGGATCGCATCTGACACGTCCGTCGACCGGGTCAGAAAGGCATACGAGCGGATGAAGGACTCGCCGACGCATCCGTCGATCTTCACGCGGAAGCCCGTGATCTGAATCCACGGCTCGGCGCCCTTGAACTCCTTTTTGCTGACCGGGACGACGTTGATGATGCCGGGTTTCAGTGCCACCGCCAGCGAGCCGCTGATGGGGGCAATCCCTGTCGGGATACCCGTCACCACGGCGGTGCCGAGCCCGGCCAAACCCAGGCCCGGCGAGAAGCCGAGGCTGCCGCTCATCACCACGCCATTCGATGTGCTCATGTCGATGCCACAGCCGATCTGGTAGCCGACCTCGAACGTGCCCTCCGGCGGATCGGACTCCTCCGGGCCCTCCATCTTGGCGTTGAAGAGCCCCCCGACCTCGTATTCACGCGTCGAGATCGCGGTGGTCAGCGGCTGGATCACCTTCTGCGTTTCGTCCTTGGCCGATACGGTCAGCGTCCAGCCGTCCGGCGACTTGGTGGTCGCCGGCGGCGACGATTCGACGAGATCGGCAGGTCCTTCGGGCGGCGAGGCGCCCTCGGGGGGCGCGGGCACGGTGTCGGCGGCCGCGACGACGGGCTCGGCGTCCGGATCGGCCGACGCCGGGGCGATGAAGGCAAACGCCACCGCGCAGGTGGCCAGAAGCGTGGCGCAACGGAGCATCAACGGAACTTACATCCGCGCAAAACCGCGTTGACTCGGACTCGCCAAATCGTCTAACCGCTCAGGCGAACGTGACCAGTCCGAGCTCGGTGTCCGACGCCAGCAGCGGGTGGTGCGGCAGCACGCGGACTGTATAGCCGACGGGCCCCGCGACCGGCAGGGGCGTCGTCGCCGCGAACGTCTCGTTTCCGCCGTCGGCCGTGCCGGTGTGCGCCATCGGCACGGTGATCGGGTCGACCAGCGCATCGGTGCTGTCGACCCGACCGAGGACCGCCTGAACGGATACTTCGTCGGGGCGCAGACCGGCGAGCTGGACGGTCGCCGAAAGCGTCAGCTCCGACCCGAGCAACGGGGTGTCGGGCAGGCCCGTGCTGTCGACGTCGGTGATCTCGATCTTCGGCCACGCCTCCTGTGCGCGCTGACGGTAGGCGGCCAGATCACGAGCGGCGCCGAACGGTACGCCGCCCTCTTCGCGCGGCTCGACGGTCCTGCGCAGCGACTGCGCGGCAGGCGCGTAGTACTTCTCGGTGTAATCGCGCACCATCCGCGACGCCAGCACCTTCGGTCCGAGCACCTCGAGCGTGTGGCGCACCATCTCGACCCAGCGCACAGGCACCCCATGCTCGTCGCGGTCGTAGAACTTGGGTGCGACCGATCGCTCGACGAGGTTGTAGAGGGCGGCGGCCTCCAGATCGTCTCGGCGTCCTTCATCGGCCAATCCGTCGGCAGTCGGTATCTCCCAGCCGTTTTCTCCGTCGTACCATTCGTCCCACCAGCCGTCGCGGATCGACAGGTTGAGACCGCCGTTGAGCGCACTCTTCATGCCCGACGTGCCGCAGGCTTCCAGCGGTCGCAGCGGGTTGTTCAGCCAGACGTCGCAGCCGTAGTACAGCTGGCGGGCCATCGACATGTCGTAGTCCGGCAGAAAGGCGATGCGGTGCCGCACCTCCGGCCGGTCGGCGAAGCGCACCACCTGCTGGATCAACGCCTTACCGCCCTCGTCGGCTGGATGTGACTTGCCCGCGACGATCAGCTGGATCGGCTGGCTTTCGTCGAGCAGAAGCTTCTCCAGCCGATCCGGATCCCGCAGCATCAGGGTCAACCGCTTGTACGTCGGAACCCGACGCGCGAAGCCCACCGTCAACACATTGGGATCGAATGCCGTTGCGATCCAGCCTAGTTCGGCGTCTGATGCGCCACGCTCATGCCAAGACCTGCGGAGCCGCACTCGGACGTCGTTGACCAGCGCCTCGCGCAGCTGTGACCGAATCCACCACAGGTGTCCGGGATCCACCTGCTGGAGCCGTTCCCACAGCGCGGGCTCCCACACCGCCGGCTCACCGGGCAGGTCGCCTCCGGACAACTCCCTGCCGAGTTCGAGCCACTGGGGCGCCGCCCAGGTCGGGGCATGCACACCGTTGGTGATCGAGCCGATCGGCACCTCTACGGGGTCGAAGCCCGGCCACAGCTCGTTGAACATCGCGCGGCTGACGCGTCCATGAAGCAGCGACACCCCGTTGGCGCGCTGTGCGAGCCGTAGGCCCATATGCGCCATGTTGAACTTCGACGGATCGTCCTCGACCCCGAACGCGATGATCCGATCCAGCGGAACGCCGGGCAGCAGCCGCGACGTGCCGCCGGATGAGCCGGCTTCCGCACTGCCGAAGTAGCGCTTCACCATCTCCACCGGAAACCGGTCGATGCCTGCGGCGACGGGCGTGTGGGTGGTGAAAACCGTCGACGACCGCACCACGGTCAGGGCCGTGTCGAAATCGAGCCCGGACTCGGTGAGCTCGCGGATCCGCTCGACGCCGAGGAACCCGGCATGGCCCTCGTTCATGTGGAACACCTCGGGGGTGGGAAGACCTTCGATCTCGGTGAACGCGCGGATCGCCCGCACGCCGCCGACCCCGGCGAGGATTTCCTGCTTGATCCGGTGCTCCTGGTCGCCGCCGTACAGCCGGTCGGTGACCGAACGCAACTCGTGCTCGTTCTCCGGAATGTCGGAATCCAACAGCAACAACGGAATTCGGCCGACCTGGGCCACCCAGACCCTGGCCCTGAGCTGTGCGGAGTCCGGCATCGCCAACTCGACCAGGACGGGGTCGCCGGAATGATCTGTCAGCAGACGCAGCGGCAGGCCCTGCGGATCCAGTGACGGATAGTTCTCCCGCTGCCACCCGTCTGCGGTCAGCGACTGGCGGAAGTATCCCGATCGGTAGTACAGGCCGACCGCGATCAGCGGCAGGCCGAGATCCGATGCCGACTTCAGGTGATCGCCCGCCAGTATGCCCAGGCCGCCGGAGTAATTCGGCAGCACTTCGGCGACACCGAACTCCATCGAGAAGTACGCGATGCCGTTGGGCATCTCGACGCCCTCGGCGGCACGCTCCTGGTACCACAGCGGTCGGTTCAGGTAATCGTCGAGTTGGCCGGCGATACGGTCGAGCCGCCCGACGAACGACTCGTCGACGGCGAGTTCGTCCAGCCGGTTCGGGGTGACCTGCCCGAGCAGTGCCACCGGATCGCAGCCGACCTTCTTCCACAGGGCGGGCTCGACCGCCTGGAACAGGTCCTGCGTCGGCTTGTCCCATGACCAGCGGAGGTTGACCGAAAGCGGCTCCAACGCGAGCAGTCGCTCTGGCAGGTGCGCGCGGACCGTGAACCGGCGGAGGGCTTTCACGCGAACCAACCTTACTGATGATCGGCCAGTCCGCAGACCCGTCAGCGGCGATCGTTCACCAGCGTGTGGTTCGGCTGCACACTACGGTGGGTATAGGGCGCGACGAGGCTGTAAACGAAGTCCAGACGACAGCGGCCCTACCGCGGGCCGCGCCATGAAGGAGTGGGTAGGTGGCCGGTCGTATCGCGATCGATGACGTCGCACCTGTGGTGTCCGCAGGGCGCTATCCGGCCAAGGCCGTCGTCGGCGAGGTCGTGCCCGTGTGCGCAACAGTGTGGCGCGAGGGTCATGATGCCGTCGCCGCGACGTTGGTGGTGCGATATCACGGCACGGCTTATCCGAAACTGGCCGAAGGGCCTGCCGTCGAACAGGCCGCCCAGCCCGTGCCGATCGAGACGGTGGTGACCCCGCCCTCGCGGGTCAAACCCCAGGCCATTCCGATGGCCACCGGGCGGACACCGGACATCTTCCACGGCCAGTTCTGCCCCGATCGCGTCGGCTTGTGGACGTTTCGGGTGGATGGCTGGGGCGACCCGATCGCGACGTGGCGACACGCGATCACCGCCAAGCTCGACGCAGGCCAGAGCGAGAGCGAATTGTCCAACGACCTGATCGTCGGGGCGCGACTGCTCGAGCGCGCGGTCACCGGCGTGCCGCGCGGGCTGCGCGATCCGCTGATCGAGGCCGCCGAGACGCTCCGCAAGCCGGGCGATCCGTTCACCAGGGCGGGCGCGGCCCTGTCCGACGAGGTGACCGAATTGCTCGGACAGTATCCGCTGCGCGACCAGATCACCCGCGGCGAGCAGTACGGCGTGTGGGTCGACCGGCCGACGGCCCGATTCAGCGCCTGGTACGAACTGTTCCCGCGGTCGACCGGCGGCTGGGACAAGGCGGGCAGCCCGGTGCACGGCACGTTCGCCACCGCCGCGAAAGCCTTGCCGCGCATCGCGAAGATGGGTTTCGACGTGGTCTATCTGCCGCCGATCCATCCGATCGGGAAGGTGCACCGCAAGGGCCGCAACAACTCGGTCACCGCGGCGCCGAAAGACGTCGGCTCGCCGTGGGCCATCGGCAGCGATGAGGGCGGTCATGACGCGGTGCACCCCGACCTCGGGACGATCGACGACTTCGACGACTTCGTCACCGCTGCCCGCGACCAGGGCCTCGAAGTCGCCCTCGATCTGGCGCTGCAGGCCGCGCCGGACCATCCGTGGGCCAAGGAGCATCGGGAGTGGTTCACGGTGCTGCCCGACGGCACCATCGCCTACGCCGAGAATCCCCCCAAGAAATACCAGGACATCTACCCGATCAACTTCGACAACGACCCGGCTGGCATCTACAACGAGGTGCTTCGGGTGGTGCGGCATTGGATCAGCCACGGCGTCAAGATCTTTCGCGTCGACAACCCGCATACGAAGCCGCCGAACTTCTGGGCGTGGCTGATCGGGCAGGTCAAAGCGACCGACCCCGACGTGCTGTTCCTCTCCGAGGCGTTCACCAGGCCCGCCCGCCTCTACGGCCTGGCGAAGCTGGGTTTCACGCAGTCGTACAGCTATTTCACCTGGCGCACGGCAAAGTGGGAACTGACCGAATTCGGCGAGCAGATCGTCGAGCACGCCGACTATGCCCGGCCGAACCTGTTCGTCAACACGCCCGACATCCTGCACGAGAGCCTTCAGCACGGCGGCCCGGGCATGTTCGCCATCCGCGCGGTACTCGCGTCGACGTTCAGCCCGGCGTGGGGCGTCTACTCGGGTTACGAGTTGTTCGAGGGTCGTGCGGTCCGTGAGGGCAGCGAAGAGTACCTGGACTCGGAGAAGTACGAACTGCGGCCGCGGGACTTCGAAGCCGCACTGGCACGGGGCGAATCGCTCGAGCCGTTCCTCGGCAGGCTCAACGAGATACGCCGCCTGCACCCTGCGCTGCGTGAGTTGCGGACGCTGAAATTCCACCATGTCGACAACGACGCGCTACTCGCCTACAGCAAGTTCGACCCGGTGACCGGCGACTGCGTCCTCGTGGTGGTGACGATCAACCCGTTCGGCGCGGAGGAGGCCACGCTGTGGCTCGACATGGGTGCGTTGGGAATGCAGCCCTACGACCGATTCTGGGTACGCGATGAGGTCAGCGGTGACGAATACCAATGGGGGCAGTCGAACTACGTGCGCCTCGACCCGGCCAGGGCGGTCGCCCACATCTTCAACATGCCGAGTATCCCACCGGAACAACGACACATCCTGCTTCGCAGGGAATGAGGAAAGTGACGGATAGATGACTCGCACGAACCAACTGACCAGCCCGCACCTGCGGCCTGACCAAGCCGATCTGAACCGGCTGTTCACCGGCCAGCACCACGATCCGCACTCGGTTCTCGGTGCCCACGAGTACGGCGACCACACCGTCATCCGCGCGTATCGACCGCACGCGGTCGAGGTGGCCGCTCTCGTCGGCGACAAACGATACGTGTTCTCCCACATCGACAACGGGTTGTTCGCTGTTGCGCTGCCGTTCACGGGTCTCATCGACTACCGGCTGCAGGTGAGCTACGAGGGTGGGGGTGAGCCGCACACCGTCGCTGACGCGTACCGGTTCCTGCCCACCCTCGGCGAACTCGACCTGCACCTCTTCTCCGAGGGCCGCCATGAACGTCTCTGGGACATCATGGGCGCGCACCCGCGCAGCTTCCGCACCGCTGACGGGGTCGTCGACGGTGTGTCGTTCGCGGTGTGGGCTCCCAACGCCAAGGGCGTGAGCCTGATCGGCGATTTCAACCACTGGGACGGCGACGTCGCGCCGCTGCGCGTGCTCGGGTCGACCGGAGTGTGGGAGTTGTTCTGGCCCGGGTTCCCGATCGGCGGCAACTACAAGTTCCGCGTGCACGGCGCCGACGGGTCGGTGACCGAACGCGCCGACCCGATGGCGTTCGCGACGGAGGTGCCGCCGCAGACCGCGTCGCGGGTGACCGAAAGTGATTACACCTGGCGCGATACCGACTGGATGACTCGGCGCGCCGAACAGAACCCGGTCTTCGAGCCGATGAGCACCTATGAGGTGCATTTGATGTCGTGGCGACCGGGGCTGAGTTACCGACAGCTCGCAGATGAGCTCACCGACTATGTTGTCGCACAGGGATTCACCCACGTCGAGCTGATGCCGGTCGCAGAACACCCGTTCGGCGGTTCATGGGGTTACCAGGTGACTTCGTACTATGCGCCGACGTCACGGCTCGGCGAACCCGACGACTTCCGCTATCTGGTGGACAGACTGCACCAAGCGGGGATCGGCGTGATCATGGACTGGGTGCCTGCGCACTTCCCGAAGGATGCGTGGGCGCTGGGCCGGTTCGACGGCACGCCGCTCTACGAGCACTCCGATCCGCACCGCGGTGAGCAATTGGACTGGGGCACTTACGTCTTCGACTTCGGTCGTGCCGAGGTACGCAACTTCCTCGTCGCCAATGCGCTCTATTGGCTGCAGGAGTTCCACATCGACGGCCTGCGCGTCGACGCCGTCGCCTCCATGCTCTACCTCGACTACTCCCGACCCGCGGGCGGCTGGACCCCCAACATCTACGGCGGTCGCGAGAACCTCGAGGCGGTGCAGTTCCTCCAGGAGATGAACGCCACCGTGCACAAGGTTGCGCCCGGAATAGTCACGATCGCCGAGGAGTCGACGTCATGGCCCGGTGTGACCCGGCCGACAAACCTTGGCGGTCTTGGCTTTTCGATGAAGTGGAATATGGGGTGGATGAACGACACCCTGGAGTTCATCAAGCGTGACCCCATTCACCGCAGCTACCACCATCACGAGATCACGTTCTCGATGCTGTATGCCTACAGCGAGAACTACGTCCTGCCCATCAGCCACGACGAGGTCGTGCACGGCAAGGGCACGTTGTGGGGCCGGATGCCGGGTAACGATCACGCCAAGGCCGCCGGGCTGCGCAACCTGCTGGCCTATCAGTGGGCCCATCCTGGCAAGCAACTGCTGTTCATGGGCCAGGAGTTCGGCCAGCGCGCGGAGTGGTCGGAGGAGCGGGGCCTCGACTGGTACCAGCTGGACGAGAACAGCTTCAGCGGAGGTATCCAGCGGATGATGCGCGACGCCAACGACATCTACCGGACGCGGCGGGCGCTGTGGTCGCTGGACACTCGCCCGGAAGGCTACTCGTGGATCGACGCCAACGACTCGGCCAACAACGTATTGAGTTTCCTGCGGTTCGGCGACGACGGCACGATGCTGGCTTGTGTCTTCAACTTCTCGGGCTCCGAACACAGCCAATACCGACTCGGCCTGCCGCACGCGGGCAGGTGGCGCGAAGTCCTCAACACCGACTCCGACGTCTACAACGGTTCGGGCATCGGCAACTTCGGCGCTGTCGAAGCCACCGACGAGCCGTGGCACGGACGTCCGGCGTCGGCCGTGATGGTGTTGCCGCCGCTGGCGGCGCTGTGGTTCGAGCCAGAACCCCCGTCGGACCCGGAACCGGTGTCCGGATCGCTGCCCACGCCCCGGTAGCGCCCCATCGGACGTTCGGGCGCAGACGTGCGAGTGGACCGCACCATTGTGTCGGTCTCGGCGCGTGTGAGCGTCAGTACAGCGCGTTGGCGAGCTTGCGCCTGCCCGCGATGACCTCGGGGTCGGCGGGGTCGAACAGGTCGAACAATTCGACCAGTCGCGTTCGGACCGCCGCGCGCTCGTCGCCCGCGGTGCGTTGCACGAGTCGGATCAATCGGTCGAACGCCGCGGCGATGTTCTGCTGGAGAACCTCGACGTCGGCGGCGGCAAACGCCGCGTCGATGTCGTCGGGCGCCGCGTCGGCCGCGGTGACCGCCTGCGGCGAATGCGCTGATGCGCGGGTGAGGAAGGCGATCTGGCGCACCGCCCCCTTGGCCTCTTCGTGCGCGGGGTTGGCGTCGAGGATCTTCTGATAGGCGCGCTGGGCGGCATCGAAGGCACCGGCGTCCAGATGCGCACGGGCCTGGACCAACTCGGGATCGATCTGTTCCTCACCGACCTCGCCCCCACCGCTGAGCTTTCCCGCGGTGGCGTTCAGCAATGAGTTCAACCAGCCGCGCAGCTGCTCGGGCGGCTGCGGGCCCTCGAAGCTCGACAATGGTTGCCCCGCAGCAAGAGCGACGACTGTCGGCACAGCTTTCACACCGAAGATCTGCGCCACCCGCGGCGCCGTATCGACATTGACGGTGACCAGCGACCACTTGCCGCCGTCTTCGGCGGCAAGGCTTCCGAGGATGCTGCCCAACTGCGCGCTGGCGTCGCTGCGCGGCGACCACAGCAGCACCACGACCGGTACCTGATTCGACTTCTGCAGCACCTCGGCCTCGAAATTGGCCTCGGTTATCTCCACTCCTGGAGGCGCGGAGGAGCCCTGCCCGGGCTCGGCCGACGAGGTAGCACGCTGCTTCAGGCTCGAGAGATCGACAGCGCCGGCGATGGAGGGTCCTGGCCCGGCGGAAGGACGGGGACGAGTCACGTCCCCAAGTCTGTCATGTCGTTTCCGGTATCGACGCGACTGGTTCTCCGACGCCGGCGAACTCACTCGTGGCGCCCATCCGGCCGGTGCGATCTGCCCATATGAGGAAAATCACACTGCATAGCGGCACGATGCTCGCCAGCAACGCAGCCAACCAGGTGCCGACCGTCCACCGAAGCGCGACCCCTGCAAGCAACCCGGCGATCACGAACGCGACGAACACCGCACCGTGGACCGGTCCGAAGATCTTGACTCCGATTTCGGTACGGGGGGTGCCGAGGTACTTGAAATACATCCCGATCAGCAGTCCCACCCAGCTCACGGCCTCGGCCAAGGCGACCAGGCGGAACCAGCCCACGCGCGTGCGAAGATCAAAGGCGCTTGTCATGGCGCCATTGTGCCCGAAACCGAGCGCGATTACTACAAAGCGTCGTAGAGGCTCATCCCGCACGCAGGATCAGCGCATCTCCCTGGCCACCCGCCCCGCAGAGCGCCGCCACGGCATACCCCGATCCGCGCCGGGCCAGCTCGAGGGCGGCATGGAGGGTGATCCGGGCGCCCGACATCCCGATCGGGTGGCCGATGGCGATGGCGCCGCCGTTGACGTTCACCTTCGCCGGGTCGATGCCCAGTTCCCTCGTCGAGGCGAGCGCGACCGCGGCGAATGCCTCGTTGATCTCGATGACGTCGAGCTCATCGACAGTGATGCCCTCGCGCGCGACGGCTTTCTTGATGGCGTTG
This sequence comes from Actinomycetes bacterium, assembly GCA_023415515.1. Lineage (GTDB taxonomy): Bacteria > Actinomycetota > Actinomycetes > Mycobacteriales > Mycobacteriaceae > Mycobacterium. Next base: position 2,723 of record JAEZKH010000452.1, on the reverse strand, counting down.
GCCGGCTGGCTCTGGAGGCTGGAATCGGGACCGGCGACCACGCCATGCGCGCCGATCTCGACGAGCCACGTCAATCCGAGCTCCTCGGCCTTGTCCTTGTTCATCACAACGACCGCGGCGGCGCCGTCAGAGATCTGCGACGCAGAGCCCGCGGTGATCGTGCCGTCCTTGCGGAAGGCGGGCTTCAGTCCGGCCAGCGAGTCCGCGGTGGTGTTGGCCCGGATGCCCTCGTCCTCGGTGAACTCCAGCGGGTCGCCCTTGCGTTGCGGAATCACGACCGGCACGACCTCGTCGGCAAAAGCACCGTCTTTCCATGCCGCAGCGGCCTTTTGATGCGAGGCGGCAGCGAACTCGTCCTGCTCGAGGCGGGTGAACCTGTCCTCGTCGTTGCGTTGCTCGGTGAGCGCCCCCATCGGCTGGTCGGTGAACACGTCGTGCAGGCCGTCGTAGGCCAGGTGGTCGAGCACCGTGACATCGCCGTACTTGTAGCCCGACCGGCTGTTCATCAGCAGGTGCGGCGCCTGGGTCATCGACTCCTGCCCGCCTGCGACGACGACGTCGAACTCACCCGCGCGAATCAATTGGTCGGCCAGCGCAATGGCGTCGATACCCGACAGGCACATCTTGTTGATCGTCAGCGCGGGCACGTCCCAACCGATGCCTGCGGCCACCGCGGCCTGCCTGGCGGGCATCTGACCTGCGCCTGCGGTCAGCACCTGGCCCATGATCACGTACTCGACCGACGAGGCCGCCACCCCGGCCTTCTCCAGAGCGCCTTTGATCGCAATGGCTCCGAGGTCACTGCCCGAGAAGTCCTTCAGCGAACCCATCAATTTGCCGACGGGCGTGCGCGCCCCGGCAACAATCACCGACGTCGTCATTTACTACCTCCCGGGACTGGGTACACATACATGTGGCCCATGACACATTCCGCAAACATCTGTCTCAAGGTTACCGTTACGTTATGACCACCGAACACGTAGACGCACGTCCCGCGCTCGCCAGCGCCCTCGTGACGGCGATCGATCACGTGGGGATCGCGGTGCCCGACCTCGACGCCGCCATCAAGTGGTATCACGACCACCTCGGGATGATCGTGCTGCACGAGGAAGTCAACGAGGAGCAGGGCGTCCGCGAGGCGATGCTGTCCGTGCGCGGCGCACCGGTCGGTAGCGCCCAGATCCAATTGATGTCACCGCTGGACGAGACGTCGACGATCGCGAAGTTCATCGGCAAGCGCGGCCCGGGCCTGCAGCAACTGGCCTACCGGGTCAGCGACATCGATGCACTCGCCGAGCGGTTGCGCGCGGACGGGGTGCGGCTGCTCTACGACGCACCGCGCCGCGGGACCGCGAATTCGCGAATCAACTTCGTGCACCCCAAGGATGCAGGCGGCGTGTTGATCGAGCTCGTCGAGCCGGCCGCCGACGACCACTGATCGCCCGCCCGCAGCGCCGATTTCACGACCATTTCCGCGTCGGGCTGCGCGTCGCCCGATGCGACCAGCACGATGTGTGCCAGTGTCGCCGATCATCCATCGCCGACTCACCGAGGTCGATCTGCCACACCACGAGATGTGTTGTGCCGGGCTTGATCTCATGGTCACAGCCCGGGCAGCGGTAGGCCTTGGCGGCGCGTGCCGCGGCGACTGTGCGAACCTCGTATTCGTAGCCGTCAGGCCCCGTCTCGATCCGACGCGGCGTGGGCAGGGGCGGCGGCGCCTCTCTACGACCACCGGCTCGACGCCTCGCCATCAGAACAGCCGGAACTCTGAGTTGTCCATTCCCCGCATCGCGTCGTAGTCCAAAGTCAGGCAACGGATTCCACGATCGACGGCCAGGGTTCGTGCCTGCGGCTTGATCTGCTGCGCGGCGAAAACGCCACTGACAGGCGCCAAAACACTGTCGCGGTTGAGCAAGTCGAGATAGCGGGTCAGCTGCTCGACACCGTCGATCTCGCCGCGCCGCTTTATCTCGACGGCAACCGAGCGGCCCTCCTCATCGCGGCAGAGCAGGTCGACGGGCCCGATGGGCGTCATGTACTCACGGCGCACCAACGTGTATCCGGTTCCGAGAAGCTCGACATGCTCGGCCAACAACTTCTGCAGATGTGCCTCGACGCCGTCCTTCACCAACCCCGGGTCGACACCCAACTCGTGGCTGGAGTCGTGCTCGATCTCCTCGACGGTGATGCGCAACTGCTCGCCCGCCTTGTTCTCCACCACCCACACGGGCGCCGCATCGCCGGGTTCCTCGGTCAGCCAGCAGGGCGGAGACATCCAGTTCAACGGCTTGTATGCGCGGTCGTCGGCGTGCACGCTCACCGATCCGTCGGCCTTCATCAACAGCAGACGGCGCGCCGACGGCAGATGGGCGGTGAGCCGGCCGACGTAGTCCACAGTGCACTGGGCGATCACGAGACGCACCCGACCAACCTTAAGGGGTCGCCAAGCTGCCGTGGGGATGCGGCGGGTCGGGCTAGGCTGAAACACCAATGAACGCCAAAGCGACGCTGGCGCAGCGCCTGGGCCGCCTCCTGGAGCGCATCACGCAGACGAGCGGCCGGCTGCCCGAGACCTCCGAGTACGGATCCTGGCTGCTGGGGCGGGTCACCGAGGGGCCGCAGAAGCGCCGTGTGCGGATCCAGACGATCCTGACGTCGTTCATCCTGCTCACGAACCTCATCGGGATGGCGGTGTCACTGCTGCTGGTCACGGTGGCCTT